>DASYXO010000355.1:0-4134 GCA_035934825.1 Casimicrobiaceae bacterium | reverse complement strand
TCGATCGGCATCGCCGACACCGGTCTATCCGCCGACGAAGCGAGACTCCTGAACTGGCTCGACGCGGGCCGGCATGGCGAGATGCATTATATGGCGCGGCACGGTGTCGCCCGTGCGCGGCCGGCGGAGCTCGTGCCCGGCACGCTGCGCATCGTCACGGCGCGGCTCAACTACTGGCCGGCCTCGGCGCGCCCGGCACGCGAGGCGCTGCGCGATCCGTTGGCGGGCTACGTCTCGCGCTACGCGCTGGGACGCGACTATCACAAGGTGCTGCGCGGGAAGCTCGCGCAGCTCGCCTCGCGCATCGCCGAGGACGTCGGTCCCTACGGCCATCGCGTCTTCAGCGACAGCGCGCCGGTGCTCGAGGTCGCGCTGGCCGCCAAGGCGGGCCTCGGCTGGCGCGGCAAGCACACGCTGCTGCTGACGCGCGAGGCGGGGTCGTTCTTCTTCCTGGGCGAGATTTACACCGACCTGCCACTCCCGGCGACCGCCCCGGTGTCCGCGCATTGCGGGACCTGCGCAGCCTGCATCGCCGCCTGCCCGACCGGGGCGATCGTCGCGCCCTACGAGCTCGACGCCAGGCGCTGCATCTCGTACCTGACCATCGAGCTCGAGGGAAGCATTCCCGAGGACCTGCGGCCGCTCGTCGGCAACCGCATCTACGGCTGCGACGACTGCCAGCTCGCCTGCCCATGGAACCACTACGCCGTCGCCACCACCGTCGCCGATTTCAACGAGGTCCGCAATGGCCTCGACGCAACCCGCCTGACCGAGCTCTTCGCGTGGACCGAGGGGCAGTTCCTGCGCCGCACCGAGGGCAGCGCGATCAGGCGCATCGGCTTCGAGCGCTGGTCGCGCAACGTCGCGGTCGCCCTCGGCAACGCGCCTAAGGATCCCGCGATCGTCGCCGCGCTGCGCGCGCGCGCCAACGACTCATCCCCGCTGGTGCGCGAGCACGTCGCCTGGGCGATCAGGCGACAGGAACCGGGAGAGACCGCTCAGATGCCGCACGACCGCTGAATGCCGACCCGCGTGCCGATCGGCACCCGCATGGCGAGGCCGGGACCGCGCGGCTCCCGGTCCGGCGCTCAGTGGCCGATCGACCAGCGGTCGAGAAACGCGGCAACCTTCGCCGGATCATAGGACCTCCCCGCTTCCAGCTTCGAGGTGTCCTCCGAGTGCAGCAGAGCGCCGTTCGCATCGAGCACGAACAGGTGTGGATAGCCCTCGATCTTCGGCCAGCGCGAAAGCAGCGCCTCATTTCGATTCTCCTTCGAGAAATTCACCTTGACCCAGACGAAGTGCGCCTGGATGCGGGCGGAAACGCCCGGGTGCGCCGCGATGAAGCGATCGAGGATATGGCACCAGGGACACCACTCGCCTCCGACATCGACGATGACGCGCCTCCCCTCCCCGTTCGCGAGCGCGACGGCGTGCGCAACGTCGGCGGCAGCGTCGCGGCCCGGATCGAACCTCGCCGGCAGCTCGCCCGCCATCGCGGCGACGGGGCACAGGGCTACGAGCAGCGCTACAAGCAGCGCAACGTGGCCGCGACCAGCCGACGAAGGAAGCGGTTGCGCCAGCATCATCGGACGAGCTGATTCATCGTCACGATCGGCAGCATCACGGCGAGCACCAGCACCAGCACGATCGCGCCCATCGCGACGATCAGCGTCGGCTGGATCAGCGCGGCGAGCCACGCGAGGCGGCGCTCGGCTTCGCGCTCGAGCTCCTGCGCAGCGCGCTCGAGCATGGGCGCCAGCGCCCCGCTCTGCTCGCCGTTGGCGATCAAATGGATCAACACCGGCGGAAACGCATCCTGGTCCTTGAGCGCGCGCGACAGCGAAACGCCCTCGCGTACCAGTGCGTTCGCCTTGCGGCCGGCACGCGCAACGGGGATCAGCTGGATGACGTCGGTCGCGGCGGACAAGGAGCGCAAGAGCGGCGCCCCGCTCCCGACCAGGATCGCCAGCGTACTTGCATAGCGCGCGGCATCGAGGCTGGCCGCGAGGCGGCCGGCGCCGGGCACGCGCAGCAGCCATCGGTGGGCACGCTCGCGTACGCGCTCGACGCGCCAGCCGAATACCGCGGCGAGCGCAAACGCCGCCAGGGCCGCGAGCCAGAACCACCCGGTCGCGCGAAAGAACGCGCTGGTCGCGATCAACGCGCGCGTCAGCGGCGGCAGCGTCTGCCGGCTCTGCTGGTAGACGGATACAACCTGGGGCACGACGTAGGTCAGCAGCACCGCGATGACGCCCAGTGCGATGATCGTCACCAGCGCCGGATAGATCAGCGCGACGGTGAACTTCTGCCGCAGCACCAGGCGCGCATCGAGATAGTCGGCGAGCCGGGCGAGGACCTCCGACAGGCGACCGGTCTCGGTGCCCGCGCCGACCAGTCCGCGATAGAGGGGCGCAAAGCTGCGCGGAAAGCGCGCGAGCGCCGAGGGTAGCGGCTCGCCGGCCATTACCTGCGTGCGCAGCGCAGCGACGAGCGTGGCGACGCGCGGATCGTCGGCCTGTTCGCCGACGGCGAGCAGCGCCTGGTCGAGAGGCATTCCCGCGTGCACCAGGGTCGCAAGCTGGCGCGTGAACAACGCGAGCGCCGACGCAGGCAGTCGCATGCGCGACAGCGTGTCGGGCCGCTCGGGTGCGGGTTCGACCGCGGTGGGAACGAGGCCGTCGGCGCGAAGGCGATCGCGCGCGACGCGCGGATTCTCCGCGTCGAGCAAGCCCTGCTTTAGCCGGCCCTGCGCGTCGACCGCCTCGAAGCGGAATGCGGCCATCGCCCGGTACGCTCAGGCGTCGCGCGTGACCCGCGTCAGCTCGGCGAGCGACGTCGTTCCGTCCGCGATCAGCCGCGCGCCGTCGTTGCGCAGGCGCCGCATGCCGGCAGCGAGCGCGGCATCGCGCAGAGCGAGCTCGCCCGTGCCGTCGTGGATCAGGCGCCGCAACGCATCGTCGATGCGCAGGAACTCGTAGACGCCGCTGCGCCCGGCGAATCCGCTGCGACTGCATTGGTCGCATCCGGGCGCGCTCCATACGTGCTGGGAAGGCGCCAGGCCGAGCTCGCTGAGCAGCCTGCGCTCGCCGTCGGTGGCCTCGACCGCCGCCTTGCAGGCGGGGCACAGCGTGCGCACCAGGCGCTGCGCCAGCACGCCGAGCAGCGACGACGCGAGCAGGTACGGCTCGACGCCCATGTCGGCGAGGCGCGTGATCGCGCTCGCGGCGTCGTTGGTATGCAGCGTCGCCAGCACCAGATGGCCGGTCAGCGACGCCTGCACGGCGATCTGCGCCGTTTCGAGGTCGCGGATCTCGCCGATCATGATGACGTCGGGGTCCTGCCGCAGGATCGAGCGCAGCGCGCGGGCGAAGGTGAGCTCGATGCGCGGATTCACCTGCGTCTGCGCGACACCGTCGAGGGCGTACTCGATCGGGTCCTCGACCGTCATCATGTTGGTCATCCCGCGCGGCAACCGGGAAAGCGCCGCGTAGAGCGTCGTCGTCTTGCCTGAACCCGTCGGTCCGGTCACGAGCAGGATGCCGTGCGGCTCGCGGATCACCCGGTCGAGCTGCGCCAGCGTGGCTGCGCTCATCCCCAGCATTGCGAGGTCGAGGCGCGCGGACTCCTGGTCGAGCAGGCGCAGGACGACGCGCTCGCCGGTCCCGGTCGGCAGCGACGACATCCGCACGTCGACCTGCCGGTCTCCGAGCCGCAACGCGATGCGGCCATCCTGCGGCAGCCGCTTCTCCGCGATGTCGAGCCCGGCCATGATCTTCAGGCGCGACACCAGCGCTGCATGCAGCGCGCGCGGAGGCTCGATGACGTCACGCAGCATGCCGTCGACGCGAAAGCGCACGACCGAGCGCGCCTCGTAGGGCTCGAAATGCAGGTCGGACGCGCGCTCGCGCAGCGCCTGCAGCAGCAGCGCATTGATCATGCGCACCACCGGCGCCTGCGCGCTGTCGTCGAGCAGGTCCTCGGACGACGGCAGCTCCTGCATCAGGCGCGCGAGGTCGGTCTCGTTGGCCAGCCCCTCGCTCATCGCCAGCGCGGCGCCCGCCTGGTTGTAGGCGCGCGCGAGCTCGGCTGCGAAAGTCTCGGCAGCGACGGGACGGGTGGCAAGCGGCCGGC
>DASYXO010000330.1:0-5161 GCA_035934825.1 Casimicrobiaceae bacterium | reverse complement strand
GGGCGAGATCGCGGATAATAGTCAATTCGCCTGACCGTCAGGATCCCGAGCCGGATCTCGTCGACGCGGTCAACGGCCAACACCGATGGCACCACCCAACAGCGACTCGCTGACGACGCGCATCGCCCGCAAACGAGGCACGCAATGAAGACCGACATCCATCCGAAGTACAGCGAAATCCAGGTCAGTTGCAGTTGCGGCACCACGTTCACGACGCGCTCGACCATCGACAAGCCCTTGCACGTGGAAGTCTGCTCCTCGTGCCATCCTTTCTACACTGGCAAGCAGAAGGTCATGGACACTGCCGGCCGCGTCGAGAAGTTCCGCCAGCGCTACGGCAGCAAGACGGCCACGCCATCCGCCTGATCGCCGGGTTATCATCCGCGCAGTCGCAAAAAGGCAGCTTCGGCTGCCTTTTTCGTTGCCGCGTCGACCCGTTGCCGCCATCCTCCTGTCATGCGCCGCCCACCCAGCCCCGCAATACGTCCCACCGAGGTCGCCCGGCTGAGCCCGTCGGAGCCCTACCGCCACTGGAAACAGGCCGGATTGCTGCTGCTCGCCGCCGCCTGGATCGCGCTCGGCCTCGTCGGCCACGACCCGTGGAAGTTCGACGACGCGACCAACTTCGGCATCGCCTGGGAAATGAACCAGAGCGGCGACTTCGTCGTTCCGCGTCTCGCCGGCGAGGTCTACCTCGTGCAGCCGCCGCTCGTCCCCGCAATGGCCGCCGTCGCCCAGCGCCTGCTGTCGCCGCCGCTCGAGCCATTCGATGCGGCGCGACTGGTCGCCGGGTTGGCGCTGGGACTGACGCTGCTATTCAGCGCCTTCGCGAGCCGCGAGCTGGCGGGGCGCGAATTCCGCTGGCTCCCGGTCCTGATGCTGATGGGGACGGTCGGGCTATGGGACCGCGGGCACGTCCTGTCGGGCGAACTTGGGGCCATGACGGGCATCGCGATCGCCCTCTACGGCCACACCCTGGCGTTGCGCCGCCCGGCTGCCGGCGGCGCCTGGATCGGATTGGGGGCAGCGATCGCGTTCCTGAGCCAAGGGATTCAGGCGCCCGCGTGGCTTGCCGTGACCTCGGCGCTGCTGCCGTTCCTGGGTGCCGCCTGGCGCCGGCGCGAGTACGCCATCGCACTGACGGTTGCGGCGGTTGTCGCCGCGGGGCTCGCCGCGCCTTGGATCGTCGCGCTCGATCTGCGCGGTGGCGCGCTGCTCGAAACGTGGATCGACGGACAGCGGCTGTCGGACTTCATGGCGATCCCGGGCGGCGTCTCGAGTGCCGAGCCCCTGTACTTCCTGCGCAACATCCTCTGGTTCGCATGGCCGTCGCTGCCGCTGGTCGCATGGACGCTGTGGACGCGCAGCCGCGGATTCAACGGCGGACTGGCGCAGCCTGCGGTACAGATTCCCGGCGTCCTCGCCGTCGTCATCTTTGCCAACCTGCTGGCGACCCCCGATCCCAAATTGATCCAGGCGCTGCCCCTGGTCGTTCCGCTCGCCCTGCTTGCGACGCTTGAGGTCGATTCGCTGAAGCGAGGGTATTCGGCGGCGCTGGACTGGTTCGGCATCCTCACCTTCGGCCTGCTTGCGATCGTCGTCTGGGGCCTCTGGATCGATGCCAGGCTCTACGGCATGCCGCAAGCAGTGGCCACGCTGTTTCGCGACACCGAGACGGGTTTCCGGCCGAGCTTTCACCTGAGCGCGGTCGCTGCCGCGCTGTTCCTGACGCTGCTGTGGATCGCACTGGTGCGTCCGGCCCGGCGCAGCAACCGCCGAGCGCTGCTCAACTGGGCCGCGGGCGTCACGCTCGTCTGGTGCCTCTACTCGACGATCTGGCTGCCCTATCTCGACTCCCGCCGCTCCTATCGCCATCTGGTCGAGAGCGTGAAAGCACATCTTCCCGCGCAGGGATGCATTGCCAGCCGGAACCTCGGTGAACCGCAGCGCGCCCTTTTCGATTATTTCGCCGGGATCATCACCGTGCGCGAGGAGGTGGACGCGACGAACGATTGCCCGGCACTGCTCGTGCAATACGGTCCGCAACAGGGTCCTCCACCACCGCTCGCGGGCTGGCGCGTCGAATGGGCCGGAAGCCGACGTGGCGACGCGACCGAGCGCTATGTGCTCTATCTGAAGGACGCAGCGTGAAATTCGTCGACGAAGCCATGATCGAGGTGCTGGCCGGCGACGGGGGCAATGGCGCCGTGTCGTTTCGCCGCGAGAAATTCATCCCGCGCGGAGGCCCGGACGGTGGCGACGGCGGCCGCGGCGGCAGCATCTATGCGATCGCCGACCGCAACATCAATACCCTGGTCGACTATCGCTATGCGCGGATCCACCGTGCCAAGCGTGGCGAGAACGGCCGCGGAGCGGACCAGTACGGCCGTGGCGCCGGGGACGTCGTCCTGCGCATGCCCGTCGGCACCGTGATCACCGACGCCGATACGGGAGAGGCCGTTGCCGACCTCGACCACGACGGCGCGCGCGCGCTGGTGGCCAAAGGCGGCAAAGGCGGGCTGGGCAACCTGCACTTCAAGTCCAGCGTCAACCGTGCGCCGCGCCAGGCGACGCCCGGCGAGACCGGCGACAAGCGTCGCCTGCGTCTCGAGCTCAAGGTGCTCGCCGACGTCGGCCTGCTGGGGCTGCCCAACGCCGGGAAGTCGACGCTCATTCGGGCCGTTTCCGCCGCCCGGCCCAAGGTTGCCGATTACCCGTTCACCACGCTCGCGCCGCAACTCGGGGTCGTGCGCACCGACGAGGGCCACAGCTTCGTCATCGCCGACATTCCGGGCCTGATCGAAGGTGCAGCCGCGGGCGCAGGACTCGGTCATCAGTTCCTTCGGCACCTGCAGCGCACGCGGTTGCTGCTGCACGTGGTCGACATCGCGCCGCTCGATCCGGATGCGAATCCGGTGGCCGACGCCCGCGCGGTCGTCGACGAGCTGCGCAAATACGATCCGGCGCTCCACGACAAGCCGCGATGGCTGGTGCTGAACAAGCTCGACCTGGTCCCGGAAGCCGAGCGCGAGGCGCGCGCCAAGGCGTTCGTAAGGAAATATCGCTGGAAAGGCCGGTGGTTCGGGCTCTCGGCCATCGACGGCGCAGGCTGCCGCGAGTTGACCTTCGCAGTCCAGGCGTGGCTGGACGAGAACCCGCAGGCGCCGGTGGGGACCCCAGCGGACGCCGCCGCGAAGGCGTCGGGCGTTGCACCCCCCGCGACCGGGGGAGTGATCGTCACACCGGCCGAAGGCGAACCCGTGGTCGTCAGGCCCGCGCCGGTCGCGACGCGGCGCCGCCGCCGGGGAGTCGACCGGCAATGAGCGGGAGCGTCGTCGCAACGGCCACCCGGCTGGTCGTCAAGGTCGGATCGACCCTCGTCACCAACGCAGGGCGCGGACTCGATCATGCGGCAGTCGCACGCTGGGCGGGTGAGATCGCGCAACTCGCGCGCGACGGAAGATCGGTGATCCTCGTCTCCTCGGGTGCGATCGCGGAGGGCATGCTGCGTCTCGGCTGGACGTCGCGCCCGCACGCGATTCACGAATTGCAGGCGGCGGCCGCCGTCGGCCAGATGGGGCTCGTGCAGGCCTACGAGCGTGCATTCGCGGATTACGGCCTGCGCACGGCGCAGGTGCTGCTGACCCACGAGGATCTCGCCGATCGCAGACGGTACCTGAATGCGCGCACGACGCTCACGACGCTGCTCGGGCTCGGCGTGATTCCGGTCATCAACGAGAACGACACCGTCACCACCGACGAAATCCGATTTGGCGACAACGACACGCTGGGTGCGCTCGTGACCAATCTCATCGAGGCCGATGTGCTGGTACTCCTGACCGACCAGCAGGGCCTGTACACCGCCGACCCGCGCAGCGATGCGGCCGCGACGCTGGTGCAAAGCGCGCGCGCCGGCGATCCTGCGCTGGAAGCGATGGCAGGCGGCGCCGGCAGCCTCATCGGCCGTGGCGGCATGCTGACCAAGGTGCTGGCCGCGAAGCGAGCCGCGCGCTCCGGAGCGTCGACGGTGATCGCATCCGGCCGCGAGCCGGACGTGCTGACGCGGCTCGCGGCGGGCGAAGCGATCGGGACCCACCTCAGTCCTGAGCGCAATTCGCTCGCCGCGCGCAAGCAATGGCTCGCCGACCACGTCCGGCTGGCGGGCCAGTTGACCCTCGACGACGGCGCCGTGCGGGCGCTCACGCGCGAAGGCAAGAGTCTGCTGGCAATTGGCGTGGTCGCCGTTTCAGGGGAATTCGAGCGCGGCGAGATCGTCGGCTGTATCGGTCCCGACGGGCGCGAGGTTGCGCGCGGCCTCGTCAACTACGGCGCGCAGGAGGCTGCGCGCATCCTGCGCAAGCCGTCCTCGGAGATCGAGGCGACCCTGGGCTACGTCGACGAGCCCGAGCTGATCCACCGCGACAATCTGGTGCTGCTGGAATAGCGGTCGACAGTCGCTGCGCGCTCCCCTACACTTCCCCGCACAATTCGGTATCCCAAGGGGGGTCTCGCATGAACATCGTCGATCGCGTCAAGGGGATCATCGTCGACCCACGCAGCGAGTGGATCAAGGTCGCGGCCGAGCCCGCGACCGTGCAGTCGATCTACACCGGCTGGATCATGATCCTCGCCGCAATCGGGCCACTGGCGCTGCTGGTCGCGACGCGCTCGCTGCAGTGGGCCTTCGCGCAATACGTGCTGTCGCTGGTCACGACGTTTGTCCTGGCGGCAATCGTCGACGCACTCGCCCCATCGTTCGGCGGCACCAAGGATTTCGTCGCCTCCCTCAAGCTGATCGCGTACAGCTACACGGCTGCGTGGCTCGCCGGGATCTTCTACCTGCTGGGGTTGTTCGGCGGTCTCCTGGGCCTGGTCGCGACGGTCTATGCGTTCTACACGTTCTTCCTCGGCGCACCCGTGCTCACGAAGGCGGCGCCGGCGAAAGCCCTCCCGTTCACGCTGGTCGTGGTTCTGTGCGGCATCGTCCTCGGAGCCCTCGCCAGCTTCGCCTTCAGCGGCATGACGATGACGCCGCACCTGGGCGGCAGGTTCGGAATGATGCCCTGAGCGCCTCGGGTAAGCGCGGAAAAATGCGGAAAATGGGGTCAGGGAAAAATGGGGTCAGAGCTGTAATACTCGTGTCGACGAAGCTTCCGCGCCC
>DASYXO010000321.1:0-4745 GCA_035934825.1 Casimicrobiaceae bacterium | reverse complement strand
CGCCGACCGGAGTCACCGCGACCGCGGCAACGACGGTTTCGTGCGCGCTGCAGTTCCTGACGCTGCCCGCGAACGCGATCGCCGGCGCGAACATCACGAGCCAGGTCAACACCCCGACCGGGACCCCGGTGCAGGTCGAGGCGCTCGTCAACGGTGCGGTCGCAAGCTGGTTCGTCGATACGGTGACGCTTGCGCCGTCGTCCGGGACGCTCGCGGGTGCAACGGCGACGGCGAGCGCAGGCATCGCGTCTTTCGGGAGCCCACCCGGCGCGACAGCGCTGGCGCTCGCCGACCCTGGAACCTACACGCTGACCGCGTCCGCGGCGGGCTTCACGTCGGTCACGTCCGGTCCCTTCAAGATTTTCGCGGGCGTGCTGGCTTGCGGCGACCCTTTCGCCTCGAGCTTCGTCAATCCGTTTGACATCTCGCCCGATCAGCCCGGCTACGCGGCCGGCATGCGCAACGGCTACAACAAGGACGGCGTTTCGTCCCAGTGCGTCCCGGTGCTCTACACGTTCACGAACAGCATCCTGACGTCGCCGTACGACCAGGTGCAGCTTTCGTGGGACACCGTGTCGCAGCCGAATGCCGCCTTCGAGTACACGATGAACTGGCGGCTGCGTCCCGTCGTCACGAGCAACCCCGGCGGTACGCAGCCCAGCCCGATCGGCTGGCCGGTCACGCCGCGGCCGGGTGTCGCGTGGCTCAATACCGACGGCAGCACGACGTCCGTGGCCGGTACACCGGCGTTCGTCCCCGGTCTCGCGTGTCTCGGCGACAAGCTTCCGTCGCCCTACGGATCGCTGGCATCGGACGTCCAGATCTTGGATACCAGGATCAAGGTGAGCGGCATCGCGGCGAATCCGGCGGTGATCATTCCCGGCAGCAACCCGCCGGCGCCCTACCTCGTGCCAGCACCAGGCGCGCCTGCAGTTCCGGCGACGCCGTTCCCGATCGTCATCGCGAACACGGTGAGCGGCACGCAGAGCACGGCGACCGAACGGATGACAGCGGCGTCGATCGTCAGCGTGTCACCTGATCCCGCGACGGTGAACCCGCCGACGACTCAGAGCTACTACACCGGCACCTACACGATCACCTACAACGTGAGGCGCGGCAGCGCAACCGAGGGATTCTCGGCGCCCGCATTCCACGCCGCCGCCACGACGTCCGGCAGCACGCTGGTGGTCAGCACGCCGCTGCCGATCGTCCCGAATGATCCAACGACGTTCCCGGCGCCGTACACGGTGCAGACCCAGGCACACATGTGCATCGCCGACCACGGCTTCCGGGCGTTCGGTCTCGATTCCAACGGCAACCCGCTGGTGATGTACACCACGACCGTGATCGACATCGGTGACGGCTACGTGAAGGGCAGCTTCTGATCGAGCCGGTGGCTCCGCGACTGAAGCGGCCCTGCGGGGCCGCTTCTCTTTGGTTCACGCGGCAACGACCTCCTTGAAAGGAGATTCGAGCGCGCAGGCGACGGCCTCTTCCGTCGTCCAGTCGCGTCCGCGCGCGAAGGCCGCGTCGAACACGGTTTCTCCCGCGCGCTCGCGCACCCGTGCGACGACTCGCCTCCAGTGCTCCTCGGCCCGTGGAGCCCGCGACAGTGCCAGGCGCTCGCGGAGCGACGCGGCGGCACCCATCAGGCTGGCCGCGCCGTCCACGACGCCGGTCGTCACGAAGAGATCGGCGAAGTCCTCTAGGCAGCCGATCAGCTCGGTGTTCATCTCGAACGCCTGGAAGGCACGCAACGCATGGGTCAGCCGCAACCTCGCATCGGCAGGCTCGCCGGCCCGCAGGCTCACGCGACCGAGCCACCACGTCGCGACGGCCTCGTTGCGCCTGTCTTCCGACTCGTTGCAGACTTCGAGCGATCGCTCGAAGCACGCGACTGCGCCATCGGCGTCGTCCGCAAAGAGCGCGAGCTCGCCGAGCGTGGCCTCGGACTCGGCCTCGACCTCCGCGTAGCCGATCTCGCGTGCAAGCGCGATTGCCTCTTCGAGATGGCATCGCGCCTGGGGGTCGTTCCGTGCGTACATCTCGACCTGCCCCAGGTGCAGCAGCGCCATCGCTTCGCCGACGCGATGCCCGATGTCGCGAAAGATCTTCACCGCCTCGCTCTCGTCCGCGCGCGCCTCGACGGCGAGCCCGGCGTGCAGCAGGACGAGCGAGCGCGTCGACAGCGTCGCCGCGAGGTCGAACGGATTGTCGAGCCTGCGACGCAGCGCCAGGCATTCGTCGAGCATTCGCCGTGCTTCCGCGTTGAAGCCCTGGCTGTCGGCGAGCGCCGCGCCGACGTAGAGCGCGTGCCCCTGCGCGACTTCGCTCGCCTGCACGGCAGGCAATGCGAGCGACGCGCGGACGTAGTTGCGACCCTCGGTGACATAGCCACGCAACAGCCAGAAGCCCATCAGCGCCACTTCTAGCCTGACTGAAGTGATCGGGTCGACGCCACCTGCAAGGGCATGCGTCATCGCGGCGCGCATGTCGTCGTTGGCGAGCTCGAGGCCCCTGATCCACTGTGCTTCGTCGGGCCCATCCATGCCGTGGCTCGCGCCCCTCGCGAACGCGAGGAAATGGTCGCAATGGGCGACACGAGTCGCGGCGAGCTCGTCTGCCAGCACCAGCTTTTCGCTTGCGTACTCGCGGATCGTCTCCAGCATCCGGTAGCGCGCCCCCTCGTCGCCCTCCTCCACCCGCAACAGCGACTTCTCCACCAGCGACATGATCAGGTCCAGCACGTCCATCGGATCGAGCGGATCAGCGCCACAGATCGTCTCCGCCGCCTCCAGCCCGAACCCGCCCGCAAATACCGACAAACGCGCAAGGAGCGTCTGCTCCTGCTCGTTCAGCAGATCGTACGACCAGTCGACCAGCGCCCGCAGCGTCTGCTGGCGCGCCTGGAGCGTGCGGTCCCCGCCGGTCAGGAGCTTGTAGCGGTCGTTCAGCCGCTTGTTGATGTCGGCCACCGAGAGCGAGCGAACGCGCGCAGCCGCGAGCTCCAGCGCCAGCGGGATGCCCTCCAGGCGGGACACCAGATCCGCCACCGCGGGCGCCTCCTTTTCGGTCAGCGCAAACGCCGGCTTGTGCAGCTTCGCCCGCTCCACGAAGAGCTGCACCGCGGTCGATTGCGACAGCGCTTCGAAGCTGGCCGTGCGCGAAGGCAGCGGCAGCGGCTGCACGACATAGCTCTGCTCGCCCGGCACCCGCAGCGCGATGCGGCTCGTCGCGAGCATGCGCACCTCCGGCGCCATCTTCAGGATTGCGCTCGCCAGCTGCGCGCAGGCGTCGATTACCTGCTCGCAGTTGTCCACGATCAGCATCAGCTTCCGCGTCTTCAGGTGCGCGGTCAGCGTCTGCAGCAGTGGCCGCCCCGGCTCCTCGCGCACGCCGAGCACGCGCGCCGTCTCGCTCGCCACCAACCCCTCGTCGTGGATCGTCTGCAGATCCACGAACCACACCCCGTCCGGATAGGCATCCATCACCGTGATGCCCACCTGCAGCGCGAGCCGCGTCTTGCCCAGGCCTCCCATGCCGAGCAGCGTCAACAGCCGGGTGCCCTCCAGCATGCCCTCGATCTCTTCTCGCTCGCGCTCGCGCCCAATGAACGAGGTCAGCTGCTGTGGCAGATTGTTGGGCGTCGCCTCAAGCTCGCGCAGCGCCGGGAACTTCTGTTGCAGCCGCGGATGGACGACCTGGAACACGGCCTCGGACGTCGACAATCCCTTGAGGCGCACGCTGCCGAGGTCCATCAGTGAGACCCCTTCCGGCAGGCGCTCGCGCACCGCGTCGGCAAGGGCCTGCGAGAGCAGGGTCTGGGCGCCATGGGCGGCGCCCATGATCCGCGCCGTGCGGTTGATGGTCGTCCCGAAATAATCGTTGTCGCGCGCGTGCACCTCGCCCGTGTGCAGGCCGCAGCGCACGCGCAGCGCGAGGCCCGCGGTGGCGGCCGGATCGAGCAGGCCGAGCTGGATGTCGATGACTGCGCCGAGCCCGTCCCCGGGCGCAGGGAACGCCGCGTAGATGCCGTCACCGGTGGTCTTGACGATGTGCCCGCCGTGACTCTGCACGGCCTCGCGCAGCACCGCGTCGTGCCCCGCCACCGCCTGCGCCATCTGCTCGGGATGCTCCTCCCACTTCGAGGTGCTCCCCTCGATGTCGGTGAAGAGGAACGTCAGGACGGTCGAAGGCTCGCTCATGGAACGGCCCCGGCGGGCCCGGATGAAGGGTGAATTCGGGGCGGACCGCGCAGATCGTGACGGACCCCCGGCGCCTACTTTACCGGCGCGCCGGACGATGCGCCAATACGATCGTTCGCTTACCCGTGCGCGGCGAGCCAGGTTGCGGCGGCGGGGCGGAACCTGCGAGCGGGGGACGACCGGTCCCGCCGCACCGGCGCCCCCCCGAGCCGCGGGCGCTAATGATGCGCCTGGGCCAACCAGGCGAGCGCCTGCGCGCGCTTGCGCGTCGCGAACCGGCGGATCTTCGCGTCGCTGAAGAGCTGGGCGAGTCGCTCCAGCGCTTCCAGGAACGTATCGTCGGTGACGATCGCGATGCGCTCGATGTTTCGATGGTGGCGACGCACGAATCGCATGTGCGCGATCAGGGCGTCGACGTCGTCCCAGCCGGGGAACGCCGCGGCATCGAGCAGGACGCCACGCAGCTTTCCGTGGCGCGCGATATACGGATCGACGGTCAGCGCCAGCGACGCGAAATCCGACGCCTCGAGCCGGCCGCTC
>DASYXO010000312.1:0-6241 GCA_035934825.1 Casimicrobiaceae bacterium | reverse complement strand
CGCCGACTGGGTCGCCGACCAGGCGCGTGCGCTGCTGGAAGACATGCCGGTCGACGCGTTCAAGATCGGCGTGCTCGGCAGTGTCGAGAACGTCGTCGCGGTCGCCGAGATCATCTCCGACTACCCCGACGTGCCGCTGATTCTGGACCCGGTGCTGGCCTCCGGCAGGGGCGACGAGCTTGCGACCGACGAGATGGCGCACGCGCTGCGCGAGATGCTGCTGCCGCAGACCACGATCCTGACCCCCAACAGCGCCGAAGCGCGCAGGCTGGCCGACCTGGACGACGACGAGCCCGCGCTCGCGATCTGCGCCGCGCGTCTCGTCGACGCCGGCTGCGAGTACGTCCTCATCACGGGGACGCACGAGACGACGCCGCAGGTCGTCAACACGCTTTACGGCAAGGGCGGCGTCGTGCGCAGCGACACGTGGCCGCGCCTGGCGCACAGCTATCACGGCTCGGGATGCACGCTCGCCTCGGCGATCGCGGCGATGCTCGCCAACGGGCTCGAACTGCCCGAGGCGGTACGGGAGGCACAGGACTACACGTGGCACGCGCTGGAGAAGGCCTACCGCCCCGGGATGGGCCAGCACATTCCGGACCGGCTGTTCTGGGCGCGCGAGGACGGCGAGCCTCGCGCGGCCGATACGCCGCCAGCCAAGCTGCCCGGCGAGTCCGCCGACCCCGCGCCACGCAGCGATGCCCGAGGGTCGCATTGAAGCGCCGCGCCAGCCGCGCGCCGCGCGGCTGGCCGGGCTCTACGCGCTGACGCCGGAGGTTTCCGACAGCGCGACGCTGGTCGCGAAAGTGGCGATGGCGCTCGCCGGGGGCGCCGAAGCGATCCAGTATCGCAACAAGTCGGCTCCCGCCGCGCTGCGGCGCGCGCAGGCGCGGCTACTCGCCGGCCTCTGCGTGCGATGCGGCGCGCTGTTCATCGTCAACGACGACGTCGACATCGCGCGCGAGGTCGACGCCGACGGCGTGCACATCGGCGAGGACGACGGTGGCGTCGCGCAGGCCCGCGCAATGCTCGGCCCCGACCGCCTGGTTGGCGTCTCCTGCTACGACGAATGGGAGCGCGCTCGACGCGCGATCGATGCCGGCGCCGACTATGTCGCGTTCGGAAGCTTCTTCGCTTCGGCGACCAAGCCCGACGCGACCCGCGCCGATCCTTCGCTGCTCGCACGAGCGGCGTCGCTCCGCGTTCCGGTCGTCGCGATCGGGGGCATCACCTCGACCAACGCCGCGACTCTGATCGACGCCGGAGCAACGGCGGTCGCGGTGATCGGCGACGTGTTCGCCCGCGACGACCTCCCCGCAATCGAGCGCGCAGCGGCGGCGATCGCCGCGCTGTTCGCGAAACGAACCGTGAGCGAGCGATCATGAGCCGCAACGAAGAACTGTTCGCGCGCGCGCAGCGCGTCATTCCCGCAGGGGTCAATTCGCCGGTGCGCGCATTCCGCTCGGTCGGCGGAACGCCGCGATTCGTCGTGCGTGGCGAGGGGCCGTGGCTGTGGGATGCCGATGGCCGGCGCTACATCGACTATGTCGGCTCCTGGGGCCCCGCAATTCTCGGTCACGCGCATCCCGCCGTGGTCGAGGCCGTGCGCGGCGCGGCATCGCAGGGACTGTCGTTCGGGGCGCCGACCGAGGCCGAGATCGAGCTCGCCGAGATGCTGATCCGCCGCCTGCCTTCGCTCGAGCTGGTGCGGCTGGTCTCCTCGGGGACCGAAGCGACGATGTCGGCGCTGCGGCTTGCGCGCGGCCACA
The DNA here is from genome assembly GCA_035934825.1 of Casimicrobiaceae bacterium. Taxonomy (GTDB): domain Bacteria; phylum Pseudomonadota; class Gammaproteobacteria; order Burkholderiales; family Casimicrobiaceae; genus VBCG01. Next base: position 4,472 of record DASYXO010000312.1, on the reverse strand, counting down.
CCGGACGCTCGAAGATCGTCAAGTTCGAAGGCTGCTACCACGGCCACGGCGACAGCCTGCTGGTCAAGGCGGGCTCCGGCGCGCTCACCTTCGGGCAGCCGTCGTCGGCGGGCGTGCCGCCGGCGATCGCCAACGAGACGATCGTGCTTCCCTACAACGACCTCGCGGCCGTCGAGCGCGCGTTCGAGGCGGACGGCGACGCGATCGCGGGCATCATCGTCGAGCCCGTCGCCGGCAATATGAATTTGGTGTTGCCGAAGCCCGGCTTCCTCGGGGGACTGCGTGCCGTGTGCGATCGTCACGGGGCCGTGCTGATCTTCGACGAGGTGATGACCGGTTTCCGGGTCGACGCGAATGGCGCGCAAGGGCTTTTCGGCATCACCCCCGACCTAACGACGCTCGGCAAGGTGATCGGCGGCGGCATGCCGGTCGCCGCGTTCGGCGGGAAGCGCGCGATCATGGAGAAGGTCGCGCCGCTGGGCCCCGTCTACCAGGCAGGGACGCTGTCGGGCAACCCGGTGGCCGTCGCGGCGGGCATCGCGACGATCAAAGCTACCGAAGCGCCAGGCTTCTACGACCGGCTCGCGAACTCGACGCGGGCGCTGACCGAGGGCCTCAGTGCCGCAGCGAAGCGCGCCGACGTCCCGTTCTGTGCGCAGTCGGTCGGCGGGATGTTCGGCATCTATTTTGCGAGCGCGGTCCCCGAAACTTACGATGCAGTGATGGCCTGCGACCGAGAGCGCTTCAATCGCTTCTTCCACGCGATGCTCGACGCCGGCGTCTACCTCGCGCCGTCCGCCTACGAGGCGGGATTCGTGTCGGCAGCGCATGGCGAGGCCGACATCGCCGCGACGGTTGCCGCTGCCGACGCCGCCTTCAGCACCCTATAAATCAGGGACGCACCACGTTTTCAATCAGGGACGCACCACGTTTTCAATCCGGGACGCACCACGTTTTCCGTTTGGGGCGCCGCGCTTTTGGTTGGCGGGCCCGACGACCTCGGCCGTTCTTCCGATGGTCGATGTCGCCGGTCCGGCCGATCCTTGCGTGAATCCGGGTGCGCCCGTCGGGTGCGGGCGCGCCGCAAACCGCCGGCACACGCGTCCCGACTCACATCAACTCATGCCTCGGCGCGCGCGCCTCAGGGTACCCGGGATCCCGCTGCACGTGGTGCAACGGGGCAACAACCGGGCGTCCGTCTTCTTTGATGATTCAGATTTCGCGTTTTACCGCCACCACCTGCGGCACCTCGCGCCACGCTTCGATTGCTCGCTGCACGCATACGTGCTGATGACCAATCATGTTCACATGCTGCTGACACCACACGATGCCGACGGCGCGTCGCTGTTGATGAAGCACCTCAGCCAGCGCTACGTCCAGTACGTGAACAAGCTGCACGGACGGACGGGATCGCTGTGGGAGGGCCGCTATCGCTCCTGCCTTACGCAGAGCGAGTCGTACGTCCTGGCCTGCTACCGGTACATCGAGATGAATCCCGTGCGCGCCCGGATGGTTGCGCATCCACGCGATTACCGTTGGTCAAGCTGCGCTGCGAATGCGTCCGGCGCCCCCTCGCAATGGGTCGATCCGCACGATGAATATCTGAGGCTCGGGCACACTGAAGCCGGTCGCCGAGCCGCATATCGCTCGCTCTTCGAGGGCGCCATCGCTGCGGACGTCGACGCCGAGGTGCTCCAGCGCATCCGGGAGGCGACGGTTGGCAACATCGCGCTCGGTGACGCCAGATTCCAGGCACAGGTTGCCTCGACGGTCGGTCGGCGGGCGAGCAGAGGAAGCTCAGGGCGCCCGCGCCGCCGCGCCGTCCCCCTGGCGCCCATGGTGCCCGATCCGGGCTAGTTCGCTGCGGTCCGGGTAACGCTGGACCCGCAAGTATCCGGGGCGCCCGATTCCAGCAACGGCAATCGGGCCGCAGCCGGCCTCGCCCGGCGCTTCCTGCAAAACGTGGTACGTCCCCGATTAAAAGCGTGGTGCGTCCCGGTTTTCCTGTTTTTGCTTCGAAACGTCGCTGCGAGGCGACAGATTCCGCGTAAATTCGTCCGCAACTCCTTGCGCGGCAAGGATTTTTTGCGAATCACCCGCGCGTCGCGTGCTATGATGACCAACTCGCTTTCCACGCGCCGGACTTGATCTCAGACCCCGAATTGTCGACGGCCCCGCCGCCCGCCACCGCCCGCAGGCGTCTGGGTGAAATCCTGGTCGAGCGCGGCAAGCTCGAACAGGCGAACCTCGATCGCGCGCTGCGGCTGCAGGGCGAGAGCGGCGAGAAGATCGGCGCCCTGCTGGTGACGCTGGGACTTTGCGCCCAGCGCGACGTCACCGAAGCGCTCGCGACGCAGCTCGGGCTGCCGCTGGTCGAGCCGGGGGGCTACCCGGAATTCCCGATCCTCGAGGAGAGCGTGTCGGCGCGCTTCCTGCGCGAAGCGCACGCGCTTCCATTGCGCGAGGACGAGGCGGAGGTCGCGCTGGCGATGGCCGATCCGACCGACGCCTACACGATCGGCGCGTTCGAGATGGTGACCGGCCGCAGCGTGCGTCCGATGGTCGCAATCCCGACCGAGCTCGATGCGGCGCTGGAACGACTCTACGGTGCCGGCAAGTCGGCGGTCGGACAGCTGATCGGCGACGTCGAGACCCGTCCCGACGAGCTCACGTTCAGCGCCGACGTCCAGCAGCTGAAGGATCTCGCGTCCGAAGCCCCGGTCATTCGCCTCGTCTCGCTGCTGATCACCAATGCGCTGGAGACGCGCGCCTCGGACATCCACGTCGAGCCGTTCGAGAACCGGCTGATCGTCCGCTACCGGATCGACGGCGTGCTGCACGAGGTCGAGTCGCCGCCGAAGCGCCTGTCGGCGGCGGTGATCTCGCGGATCAAGATCATGGCGAACCTCGACATCGCCGAGCGCAGGCTGCCGCAGGACGGACGCATCCGGCTGCGCGTGCAGGGCAAGGAGATCGACCTGCGCGTCTCCACGGTGCCGACGATGCATGGCGAGTCGGTCGTGATGCGGATCCTCGACAAGGGCGGCGTCGCGCTCGATTTCCACCGGCTCGGGTTCGAGGAAGACACGCTGAAAGCGTTCCTCGACGCGCTGATGCAGCCCCACGGCGTGCTGCTGGTCACCGGGCCGACCGGCTCGGGCAAGACGACGACGCTGTACACGGCGCTGGACCGGCTGAACCAGCCCGACGTCAAGATCCTGACCGTCGAGGATCCCGTCGAATACCAGATGGCGGGCATCAACCAGATCCAGGTCAAGCCGCAGATCGACCTCACGTTCGCGAACGCGCTGCGCTCGATCGTGCGCCAGGATCCCGACGTGATCATGATCGGCGAGATCCGCGACCTCGAGACCGCGCAGATCGCCGTGCAATCCGCGCTGACCGGCCACCTGGTGCTGTCGACCGTGCACACGAACGACGCGCCGTCGACGGTCAACCGCCTGCTCGACATGGGGGTCGAGGACTACCTGTTGACGTCGACCGTCGTCGGCATCCTGGCGCAGCGCCTGGTGCGAACGCTGTGCCCGCAGTGCAAGGAAAGCTACGTCGCGCTGCCCGAGCTCGTCCTGCAGATGAGCCTGCGGCGCTATTCGAACGAGGGCGAGATCACGCTGTGGCATGCCAAAGGCTGCAGCCATTGCGCGAACACCGGCTACATGGGGCGCATCAGCATCCTGGAGATGATGCCGATGACCGACGCGCTGCGCAGCCTGGTCATGAAGCATGCGTCCGCGACCGACCTGCGCGCCGAGGCGATTCGCGAGGGCATGGTGCCGATGTACGAGGACGGGCTGCGCAAGGCGCTCAAGGGCGTCACGACGTTCGAGGAAGTGTTGCGCGCGACGCGGGAAGATTAGGCCAGGTCCCGGCCCCGATGCCACTGTTCAGCTATCGCGCCGTCAGCGCATCCGGCAGCGTTTCGAGCGGCGAGCTCGAGGCCGCGAACGAGTCGGAGATCGTCGACCGCCTGCGTGACCAGGGGCTGATGCCGATGCAGATCGCGCAGGCGCTCGGCACCGCACCGGCCCCGGGCGTGCGCGCCAAGGCCGTCGCCGGGGCGCGCTGGTTCCAGCCACGCCGCGTGACGCGTGACCACGTGCTCTCGATCACGCGCGAACTGGCGACGCTGCTGCGCGCCGGGCTGCCGCTCGACCGCGCGCTCGAGCTCCTGATCAACCTCGCGCCGACGCTGCCGGTCGCGGTGATGCTGCAGGGCATCCGCGACGAGGTGCGCGGCGGCAAGGCGCTGTCGCAGGCGCTCGATGCGCGCCGCGACATCTTTTCGCGCTTCTACGTGAACATCGTTCGCGCGGGGGAGGCGGGCGGTGCGCTCGGCACGGTGCTGCAGCGACTGGCCGAGACGATGGATCGCAATAAGGAGCTGCGCGAATCGGTGCGCTCCGCGCTGATCTATCCGACGATCCTCGTGGGCGTGGCCGTGATGTCGGTGA
>DASYXO010000304.1:0-16531 GCA_035934825.1 Casimicrobiaceae bacterium | reverse complement strand
GATCAGGGCATCGTGATCGACGACTCCGATTTCTCCTGCGACCCGCTCGGCAACCAAAAGACTACGTTCAGGTGTACCGACAAGCACTCTCGGTCGGCCGTGATCACCTACCTGGTCAACATCAAGGCCGGGGGTAGTGCGAAGCCTGTCGGCTCGGTCGATCCATGGATTGTCAACAACTGAAGTTGGCGGTTCCGTGGTCCGGTCGAGGAATCCTCAGTGGCCGGGTCCCTGTGCGGCTCTCCCGAGCCACGACCTGACCGCATCGATCGCCGTCGCGTAATCCATGCTGCGCCCGGCCGCTTCCGCGTCTGCGTAGGCCGCCGCGCCGAGGGCGGTGCGCGCCTTGGCGATCAGCGGCATGAGGAACGCTTCGTCGGTCGGGTCACGATGGATGCCGCTGACGGCCGCCTGCCGCTCGGCGGCACCGAAGAAGCGCGCCGCGTGGTCCCAGTCGCCGCATGCGGCCGCGAGTCCCGAGCTCACCTCGATGACGCTCTGGCCGGCCGGCTTGGAATCGACTTCATCACAGATCGCGATCACTTCCAGCAGCATGCTGCGCGCGCGATCGGGTGCGCGGCGGCCGATGGCGACCATCGCGAGGTTGAGCAGGCTCATCGACGCGATGTCGTGCATGTCGTGCAGGTCGCGGCCGATGTCGAGGACCTGTCGGTAGAGAGGTTCCGCGGTTGCGAGATCGCCTTCCATGCGCGCGATCTGCGCGAGCGAGTTGAGCGCAGCCGCGATCTCGCGCGGGTCGCCGAAATCCTGCGCGAGCTCGAGCGCTTCGTTCAGGTATTCCCGCGCGGCGGCGTGATCGCCGACCCCCAGGCAGGCGAGGGCGAGCGGCTGCAGCAGGAATTCGACGCGCCGCTTGTCGCCGAGATCGCGTGCGATCTCGAGGCTTTCAACGAGATGGGTCTGCGCCTCGGCGTAGCGACCCATGTAGGCGGCGATCTGCCCGGCGTCGTTCAGGGCCGCGGCGCGCGCCGCCGTCGGCGATCGCGCCGAGGTACGGGTCAGGGCTTCCATGGTCGTCCGGTAGCCCAGGCCGAGGAGTCCGCGGTCGAACCAGTACCGCCGGATCGCCGACAGCAGCCGCATTCCCAGTTCCCCGCCTTCCGGCGCCTGGTCGCAGTAGCGGTGCGCGGCGAACAGGTTCTCGCGCTCCGCATCGAGGCGGGCGAGCCATGCCGCTTGCTGCGGTCCGACCAGGTTCGGTCGTCCGGCCTCGACGAGCGCCAGGTACCAGTTGAGGTGGCGCAGGCGCACCGCGTCTTCCTCGTCGGAGAGACTGAGCTGCTCGTTGGCGTACTCGCGGATGGTTTCGAGGAACCGGAAGCGCGACCCATCCGCATCGGGTGCCACGAGTGATTTCTCCACCAGCCGCGTCAGCAGGTCGAGAACGTCGGCCTGGTCGACGTCACCGCCCGTGGCCAGGGCTTCGGCCGCCTCGAGCGTCCATCCCCCGGCGAACACCGACAGACGGCGGAACAGGGCGCGCTCCCCCGCAGTGAGCAGATCGTGGCTCCAGTCGATCAGCGCGCGCAGCGTCTGCTGGCGCTTGAGCGCAGTGCGGTCGCCACCGGTCAGCAGCTTGAAGCGATCGCTGAGACGGGCGGCGATCCGGTCCACCGACAGCACCCGCACCCGCGCTGCGGCGAGCTCGATGGCCAGCGGTATGCCGTCGAGTCGCCGACAGATCTCGGTGACCGTCGGCGCGTTCCGGTCGTCGAGCTGGAAGGCGGGGTCCGCCGCTGCGGCGCGGTCGACGAACAGCCGGATTGCGTCGACGTCGCGCAACGCGGCCAGTGACGGCGTGGCATCGTCGGGAAGCGACAGCGTCGGCAGTTGCAACGTCGTCTCGCCGGCGATTCGCAGCGGCTCGCGGCTGGTCGCGAGGATCCTGACCTGCGCACCCGCCTGCAGCAGGGCCTTGGCCAAGTGCGCGCAGGCGTCGATCAGGTGCTCGCAGTTGTCGAGGAGGATCAGCAGTTGGCGATGGGCGACGTGCTTGACCAGCGCGTCGTGGACCGGCCGCCCGGGCTCCTCCTTGACGCCGAGCACCGAGGCGACGCCGAGCGGCACCAGGCGCTCGTCGGCAATCGGCGCCAGCTCGACCAGCCAGACGCCATCGGGGAATGCCTCGAGGACCTCGGCGGCGATCTGCAGCGACAGGCGGGATTTGCCGAGCCCGCCGACGCCGAGCAGCGTCAGCAGCCGCGCGCGGGAAAGCAGGTCGCGCGCCTGGGCGAGCTCGCGCTCGCGGCCGACGAAGGATGTGAGCTGCTGCGGGAGGTTGTTCGGCGTCGCCTCGAGCGAGCGCAGGGGCGGAAAATCGACACGAAGCTTCGGATGCAGCAGTTGATAGACGCGCTCGGGGCTCGCCAGGTCGCGCAGCCGCACGCGTCCCAGGTCGCGCAACTCGAAGCCGGACGGGTGGTGCTCGCCGACCAGGGTCGCAACGGCATCGGAGAGCAGGACCTGCCCACCATGTGCGGTGCTCATGATGCGCGCGGCGCGGTTGACCGCGGTGCCGAAGTAATCGTTGTCGCGGCGCTCGCTGATGCCGGCGTGCAGCCCGCAGCGAACGCGCAGTTGCAGGCCGTTGTTGGTTGGCGGTGGCTCGGTCAGTGCGAATTGCATCTTCAGCACCGCCTGGATCGCGTCCAGCGGATCGTCGAAGACCGCGTGCACGCCGTCGCCGGTCATCTTGACCACGCGCCCGGCGTGCGATTCGACCGCGTCGCGCGCAATCGCGTCGTGCCGCGCGAGCGCGTTCTTCATGCGCTCGGGCTGCTCGTCCCACAAGCGGGTGCTTCCCTCGATGTCGGTGAACAGAAACGTCGCGACGGCGGAATGCTCGGACAACCCCGGCCCCTTGCGACAACGGTCGCAGGGGCAACTTTACGGCACCGGCGCGCACCGATCCACCCGCGGGCGCCGGGGGCCGGAGCTGAACCGCGCCGCAGGATACCGTCTGGTACCATTTGGCGCCGGTCGAGGCGATCGGCTGGCAGGCGTTGCGCCCGTAGCTCAACCGGATAGAGCACCGGCCTTCTAAGCCGGCGGTTACAGGTTCGAGTCCTGTCGGGCGTGCCACTCCCGGTCGCAGCCCTTCGATTCTGTTCTGGACACCCCACTGCGTCGTGGCGAAGGCGGGAACAAGCGGGGACGAGGTATACTTTCAACTTCGTGCGCGTTGCCCATCCCGTGGTGGCGGTAGCTCAACGGTAGAGTCCCGGATTGTGATTCCGGCTGTTGTGGGTTCGAATCCCATCCGCCACCCCATCTATCTGCTAGCGCCTGGTTTGCCGTAGGAAACGGCGCGCCGCCCTAAGGCTAAAACGCGGTTGTTACACCGGTTGTTGCACAGCCCGGAGCAACCGTCGAAAGCTGCCAGTCCTCACGTGTACCGTCGCGCACGCAATTTCGCAGGGCGTGCAGCGCCAGGCCGTGACCGTGCACACTCACGGGGTCGGGCGTGCGCGATCCAGTCAGGCGAATTGCGCATTGATGTGGCTTTCGTCGGCGCCCCCACGTTGGTCGTGTATGGCAACATCAATGGGGCGGACCGCGAATCGGCCTGCGGGCTGCGGGTGTCGACGTTGTCCCGATCGAACACATGAAGGAACTGGCCCGCCGCGGCACCTCACGGCCCAAAATCAACAGCGGTAACCACCGCATCGTTGCGGTCTTCGAGTATCGCGACGGAACCGTCATCGATACCGTGCGCGCGGCGGCGTGACGCGTCAGGTGGGACGCGTCCCGCCGATCCGTAGTGTGCGTGAAGGATTGGCCAACCCTGGTCGCACCGGGCGTCAGCGCGCCAGAAGGCTGCGCAGCCGCCTTGCCGCGTCTTCGTCAACCGCGCCGCGTTCGACACCGAGGGGGATGGTCCGGCCGCATACGACGCGATAAAACTCCATCACGTCGGGCCCGAGCGGTGTCAGTGCCGCCACGTGCTTTTCAATCGACTCGATGTCACCACGAGACACGGGCCCCGGCATCCCGCGGGCGATTCCGGCTGCCTCGATCGACGCGAGGGTCCCCCGCGCGAGTGGAAGCAGCGCGCGCACCGCATCTTCCCGGCTGGCACCCCAGGATTGCCATATGCTCGCCGCTTCCGCGAACAGCGCGTTGATGAACTGCGACGCGTAGCCCGCCGCCGCATGGTAGCGACCCCGCATGCCGCGCGGCAGCCGGTTCACCGGGCATTCGAGGCGCCGCGCGAACGCCGCGAGCGTCGTGTTCAGCGGCTCGTCGGCTTCGATGGTCACCGTGCAGCCGGGGAGCGAGCGTGCGGCGACCTCGGGATCGCCGAACGTCTGCATGGGGTGGAATCCCCCGGTCATCGCACCATCGCGCGCCGCGTGGTCGAGCGCCGACACCTCGGTGACGCCGCTGCAGTGCACGGCGGCAACTCCTGGGCGCCAGCGGGCTTGTGCGGTCGCTGCCTCGATGACTGCGTCAGGTGTGGTGACGAATACGATATCCGACGTGTTCACCACTTCCTGCATGGTTGAAGCGATGGTGCACCCAGGAATGGGGCCGGCGAGCCGCCGGGTGTCGGCGTGGACCTGGCTGAAGGCCGCCGTGACGCGAAGACCCCGCCTGGCAAAGCTCCAGGCGAGCGCGGTACCGAGCCGGCCGGCGCCGATGAACCCGATGCGCAGCGTATCGAGATTGTGGTCGAAAGCTTCCATGGTTGATCGCAGGGGATGTGACTGATTGTTTTGCAGGCCAGGTCCGATAGCGCTCGAGACCCGCCAGATCGGATATCGCACCGAGCCCTGGGCCGTCCGGTACGGGTACGCGGCCTTCCGTGACGGCCAGCAGTGACCCGATCACCCGCTCCCGGCCGGCATCCGGGTGGCACAGTCGTGTTCGAGCAATCCGGTTCCGCCGGCGGCCACGAGGAGGTGCAGCGAAGCCAGGATCGCGATACCCCCGCCGAAGAAGTGGGGGCAGTAGCGCTCGCCTGCGGGTACCGCCACGCGTGCAACGCGAACATCGCCGGTGATGCGGCTCCATTTTGTCACATCGGGCTGCAACACCCGAAGCACGCGATCCGATATTGCGTCCTCGAATTGCGGTCCCTGGAAGTCTTTCACGCCGGCGAGCGGGATGCGTGACGCGTCGGCCAGCCAGCGCCAATGACTGGATGGCGCATCGAATCGGACGGGTTCCTCGAACCACTGCAGTTCGATTGGCGCCGCCACGCGGCTGAATCCGATCGCCGGTCGCAGGCGAAGAAGGCGTAGCGAAGCGAGTCCGCGAAGTACCTGATGCGCCCGTCGGAACTCCACGCCAGGCCGCCTGGAATGCGGGGATCGCACCTTGCCGGCGAATGCAGCGAATGTCGTGGTGCCGGTGATCGAACTCGCGGGCTGGCATCCTTTGCGTCGTCGTCGCTCCCTGGGGGCCGACCGAGCCGTCACCGCCGGCGGTGCCAGGGCAGGTAGCGTCGGGTGAGCCAGCGCGTCAGCGCGTCGAACGCCTCGCCTGCGGCGACCAGCGCGACGGCGACGCCGTGCGCGGCGAAGAATCCCGGGCGCTGCGCGGCCCAGATCGGAAGGTTCCAGCCGCCATCGAAGGCGATCACGCGCATTGGAAGCACCTGACCAGCGAACAACGCGGTCGACGCGGCCATCAGAACACGCGCCGGCGCGGGACTTGCAGCATGCCGCGGATCATCTCGGGGAACGGATAGGCATATCAGCGTCAGTCTGCGAGCCCCAACTTGCGCAGCAATGCATCCCAGCGCAGATCCGCGTGAAGCGAGGCGAGGAGTGGATCGATCTTCGTCCACGCAACTCCAGGATCCCGCTGCTCACGGGCCCGGGCCAGCCACTCGAACGCGGAATCCGACTCGCCGCGCGCGGCGTAGACCTCCACGATCTGGTACGCAGCTTCCTGCGCGTACTTCGCGATCAGCTCCCGCAGGGCCGCATCGGACTCGGCCTCGCGACCCGCGCTGTGGTGGATGATCGCCGACGCATAAAGACGCGCCCACAGCTCGGGTTCCCGCAGCGCCTCCGTGAGCGCCTCCGCGTTCTTGCCCTGTGCAAGAAGATTCAGCGAAAGCGATGCACGGGTGGCGGCTCTCTGTGGCGCAAGCTCCAGGGTTTTCCCCAATGCGGCCACAGCCTGCGCGTGACGGCCGGCGGACCAGAGTGCCAGTCCAAGAAAGAAATGGGCCTGCGCGCTCAGCGGATCCTGCGCGACCGCGCGTCGTGCGAGGCCGACTGCCTCCTCGATTCGGCCCAGGCACCCCGAAAGCAGGCTGGCCTGATGGAGTACCAAGGCGTTTCCCGGCGCCAGTTCCAGCGCCCGGCCATTGGACGCCTTCGCGCCGCGCCAATCCATGTCGTAACTCATCTGGATCCAGCCCAATTGCGCATGGCCCTCGGCCAGGTTCGGTTCGAGCGCGAGCGCCCGCAGGACGACCTCCCGAGCTCGGCCGTATCCGTCCGCGACCGGCGTCCAACCCCATGCCGCCTCGGCGGCGTAGGCGCCTCCCAGCTCCGCCCACGCGAGTGCAAACGCCGGATCGAGGTCGAGCGCCCGCTTGAGGTAGATGATCCCTTTCGCCGTGTCGTCGCGATTGAGCCGATCGATGAAATGCCGCGCCTGCAGGTAGAGCCGGTGCGCGTCCGGATCGGTGCTGCGACCTTTTACCGCTGCCGCCACCTGCGCTGTCACCTCCTGGCCCGCTTTCGCGTCCGCCGCCTCGCCCAGCAGCTTCGCGCGCAGCTCCTTCACCACCGACTGCGCGATGTCGTCCTGCACCGCGAAGATGTCCTCCAGCGTCCGGTCGTAGGTCTCCGACCACAGGTGATAGCCGTCGGCCACCTTCACCAGCTGCACCGAGATCCGCATCCGGTTGCCGGCCTTGCGCACGCTGCCTTCAAGTACGGTCGCGACGTTGAGCGCATGGCCCACCTCGGCGACCGTTGCGCCCTTGCCCTTGAACGTGTAGGCCGATGATCGCGCTGCCACCCGCAGCCCGCGGATTTTGGCCAGCACGTTCAGGAGCTCGTCGGCAAGGCCGTCGGAGAAGTACTCGTCTTCCGGATCCTGGCTGCGGTTCACGAACGGAAGCACGGCGATCGACGGCGGTCCATGGGCGGGGACGGCGGTTGAAGCGAGCGCTTCCGACGTGGCCGCTGGCACTAGGCGTGGTGGCGTAACCGAACGTGGCGTCGCCAACAGTGGCGCAACGGGCCCAGGCGCAGCCCCGCCTGAAAGCAGCCGCTGCACGCGTTCGGCAAACGCCGCCGCCGCGTCTCCTGCCGGCAGGTGAGTCCACTGCACCTCGCGGAACTTCTCCGGCACCCGGGCGTTGACGTCGATCGCCGAGTCGATCACCACCGGCACCAGGAATGCCCTGTCCTCGGCCATCAGGTGCGACCGGTCGACCGCCAGCTTCCACTCCAGCCGGAAGTAGCCCTCCTCGCGACGCTGCGTGGTGGCCGAGATGACCGGCACGAACAAGGCGCATTCCTTGATCTGCCGGCGGATCGACGCATCCCAGGCGTCACCGCCGCGCAGCGCGCTCTGGTCGAACCACACCTCGAGGCCCACCGCGCGCAGCGCGTCGCAGATGCGTCGTGCGGCTTGCGCGTCCTGCGACGCGTAGCTCAGGAAGATGGCTTTGGAGGGAGCGCTCACGCAGGGTCGAAGGGGAAACGGAGCTTGCGACCCAGGGAGGCTGGGGCTGCCGCGCCTCGGGGGAGGATCGCGGCGATTGTCGCCCAGTCCACGCGGACTCGCAACGAGCGGCGGCGACGGTCCAGGCCACGCGGACTCGAGAATCCGCTACGCCGAAATCGCCAGGCGCTCGCTCTGGTAGATCCTTGCCGTGATCGTGCTCGCGGCCACCGCCGCGACCGCGGTGCAGAAAAAGCACACTGCCAGCCCAGTAAAGGACACGGGATCACCGCGCATCAGCCGGGTGATGACGACCTGCTGTCCCAGCAGCGGCACCGCGTACATCCAGAGATGTGCCTTGAATGGCAGGATTGACAGCAGCAAGGTAGGCAGGATCGGCACCAGCATCAGCAGCGAGAGGTATGTCTGTGCCTCACGGTAGCTCCTGGCGAATGCCGCGACCAGGGTCTGCAATCCCGCCAGCAGCGCTGCCAGCGGCAACATCACGACGATCGTCCGAACGATGAAGTCCGAACCGATCGTCAGCGTCATCCCGACCTTCTCCGTCGGCATGTACCGGCCGACGAGGGCAAACGCAAGGATGCTCAACAGCACTGTCGTGATTGCGAAGGCGGTGGTCGCGCACAGCTTGCCGGCGAGAATCCGCCAGCGCGCCACCGGATTGGCCAGCAGCGGCTCCAGCGACTGACGCTCGCGCTCGCCCGCAGTGGTATCGATCGCGAGCGCCATGCCGCCGATGAAGCCACCGATTATGAAGAAATACGGAAGCATCGAGAACAGCAATCCGGCCCGGCTCTGCGGCGTCGACTGGTCGCGGGCGGCAATCGCGACGGGCTTGAGAATCGACGGCGACAGTCCTCGCGCAAGCAGCCGCAATGCACCGGTGCCATTGCCGTAGGCATCGAGCATGCCGCGCAGTCGCTCGAAGGCGCTGCTGGAATCGCGTTGCGACTGGTCGTAGATCACCTCCACTTGGGCCGGCTCGCCCTTGTTCCATGCCGTGGCAAAGTCCGGCGTGATGCGCATGACGACGTCGGCGTCCTGCTCTTTCACCGCGCGTTCGGGGTCGACCGGCGCCGGCGCAAGTCGAACATTGCTCTGCCTGAGGGCGGCGATCAGGTTCGGTGAGTATTGGGCGCCGACGACCGGCAAAGTCAGCGGCTTCTCCGACTTTTCCAGCTCGTGCGCGATCAGCGTGTTGATCAGCACGACGAAAATGACCGGTGCCAGGAGCGGACCCGTGACCAGGGTGTTGATCACGGTGCGGCGGTCGCGCAGGTTTTCGCGCACCTCCTTGAGGAACACGATGAGGATGGCGTTCATGCGGCAAGCCCCTCATCGGTACCGATCAACTTGACGAACGCGTCCTCGAGGTTCATCTCGCCGGTTTGTGCCCGCAGCGCGTCCGGAGATTCGTCGGCAACGACCCTGCCCTTGGCGATCACGACGATGCGGTCGCACAGTGCCGCAACCTCCTGCATGATGTGGCTGGAGAACAGCACGCAACGGCCCTCGGCCTTCAGCCTCTTGAGATACTGGCGCATCGATCGCGTGGCCATCACGTCGAGGCCGTTGGTCGGTTCGTCGAGAATGACGTTCTTCGGGTCGTGGACCAGCGCCCGCGCGATCGCCGTCTTGACGCGCTGGCCTTGCGAGAAGCCCTCGCTGCGACGTTCGGCGAATCCGCCCATGTCCAGCGCGGCGATCGCAGCATCGCTGCGGCTGCGGATCGTCGATTCGTCGAGCCCCTGCAGGCGGCCGAAATAGGCGACGTTCTCGCGGGCAGTCAGGCGCTTGTACAGGCCGCGCGCGTCCGGCAGCACGCCGAGGCGGCGGCGGACCGCCACCGGGTCCGCCGAGGCGTCGATGCCGTCGATGAGCACGCGACCACGGTCGGGGCGCATCAGCGTGTACAGGCAGCGCAGCGCGGTCGTCTTGCCGGCGCCGTTGGGGCCCAGCAGCCCGGTGATCTCGCCGTCGCGCGCACTGAATGTCACGCCATCGACGGCAACGACCTCGCCGAAATGCTTGTGCAAGTCGATCACTTCGATCATGGCGTTGATCCTATGGCGACGAGCCATTGAAATCGATGTAGGCGGGAGTCGGCCCCAGATCGTCGACGCATTTGGCCTCGAGCCCTTTGGGATCGAGCTTGTCGACGAATTCAGCGACGAGCTTCGGAATGCAGCCGCGGCCGATCACGTTGTGTCCCTGACCCTTGGCGACGAGCAGGCGGCCATCGGGCAGTCCCGCGAGCACCTGCGTGCCGTAGCGTGGCGGGGTGACGGGATCGAGCTCGCCTTCGAGGATCAGCACCGGCGTCGTGGTTTCGAGGGCGGCGTGGAAATCGGCGGGGCGCGTACCGTGCGGCCAGATTTCGCATGCAGCCCTGAGCAGATCGATCAGGCGCGTGCCAAGCACGGTGTCGGCGTCCTGCGGTCGAGGCGTCAGCAGATCGGCGTCCTCGCTGCAGACCACGGAGAGCTGCGTGGCGTTTTCAGAAAGGCCCGCGAGATCGTCCGTCAGCAGCTTCTCCTGCCCAGCCAGCGGTGAGAAGTCGCCCTTCAATCCCTCGGAAATGGAAAGTGGCAGTAGCGCTGCGGTCTCCGGCGTGTAGGCGAAAAGACGCACGAGGCTGGCCAGCCCGGCGTCGTCGAGCCGGCGCTGCGTCGGTGCGTAGGTGACCGGATCGCGGTAGTCCCAGGCCTGTGGCTGGGCGCGCAACTGGTCGCGCAGCTTGATCAGGCTTGCGTAAGGGTCGCCGAAAGCCTTCGCGCAGGCGGGCGTTTGCGTGCACCGGGAGAATTGTGCGTAAAGAGCGGCTTCGAGATTCCGCGCAAAGTCCTCGCCGAGAACGAGCCGATTCGGCACCACGCTGTCGAGCACCACACTGCGCGCGGCCCGGGGATGATGCATGACGTATTGCTGGGCCAGGCGCGTGCCGTAGGAAACGCCGATCAAGTCGAGCTGCGGTGCCCCCAGGGCCTGGCGTACGGCTTCCAGATCCTCCACCGCCACCGTTGTCGTGTAAAAGCGCGGATCAGCTCTCCCTTCCACCGCCAGCAGGCATTCGCGCGTGTGCTCGCGGATCTTCGCCAGGTCGAGGTGGCCGCGTTCTGCGCTTTCGTCATCGTCGCTCCTGCAGGTGAGCGCGTTCGACCCGCCGGTGCCGCGCTGATCCAGCAACAGGACGTGACGATGCTTGCGCAACGGCGCGAGCGCGGTGGCCATCTGCGGCCAGGTGTCGATGGCTGATTGGCCGGGGCCGCCGGCAAGATATACGACGATGTCCCGATTCGCCGTGGGCGCATCGCTCTTGATGAGCGCCAGGCGCAGATTGAGCTTGCGTCCGTCTGGATCGGCGCGGTTCTCCGGTACCGAGAATGGTGCACAGAAGGCTGTGGTGGTGGCGCCCGAGTGTTGCTGTGGCAACTGGCAAGCGGTGAAGTGCAGGCTGCCCAGGGTGAACGCTTTGGCATCCGTCGCAATTGGTGCAGCAAGCCGCCCCTGATCCGTGCCGGATTCACGCTTGAATCCGGTGTAGGCGAAAAGCGCGATCGCTCCGATGGCGAAAACGCTGCGCAACACGGTCTGCCTCTTCACGTTTCAATCCTTTCCCGGCTTGAAAGGGAATGGTCCAATCAGAGACGTCACTTGCCGTCCAGGCAGCGCCGGGGTGCGACGCCCCCTGGGCAAGAGCCGCGGCGATTGTCACCCAGTTCTCCGGGGCATCGCAATCGCCGAGGGCGAGACGCGGCCGGCCGATCCGGCAACGCGCAGGGCACGCCCGCAATCCTCGGGAGCCGGGCGGCCGTGCTTCGCCGAGCGGGTCGATGCTCGTCGCGCCTCGCATGGTGGCAGAATCGGGGTTTGCTTCCCGACATCCCGGACACTGCACCCGTGACCGCATCGCAGGTGAGCCGCTACGGAAGCGGCAAGTCGACCAGGCGCGTCGAGGACGATGCGCTGCTTCGTGGCCACGGCGTTTTCGCCGACAACGTGCCGGCGGAAGGGCAGCTCCACGCGTACTTCCTGCGTTCGCCGCATCCGCACGCCCGGATCACGCGTATTGGCGCTGAAGCTGCGGCCGCGATGCCGGGGGTGCTGAGGATCCTCACGGGTGCCGACCTGCTGCGTTCCGGCGTCGGGCCGATCCCCAACTCCATGGACTTCAGGCGCGCCGGCGGCAAGGCGACGGCCACGCCGCCTCATCACGCGCTCGCGGTCGATGTCGTCCGGTATGTCGGCGAGGCCGTCGCTGCGGTAATCGCGGCCACCACCGCCGAGGCGCGCGACGCTGCCGAGGCGATCCAGGTCGACTACGCTCCACTGCCGGCGGTGGTCGATGCGACGGCGGCCACGCTCCCGGGCGCCGCGACGGTGGTGGCCGAAGCGCCCGACAACATCGCCTGCGAGATTCGCCACGGCGATCCCGCAGCGGCCGAAGCCGCGTTCAAGCGCGCCGCGCACGTCGTCGCGCTCGATCTCGTCAACCAGCGCGTCGCCCCATCGCCGATTGAGCCGCGCTCGACGCTCGCGACCTGGGACGCGGCCGACGATCGCCTCACCCTTCGGGTCAGTTGCCAGACGCCCACTGGCCTTCGCGACGAGCTGTGCGATCCCGTGCTGGGGATCCCGAAGCAGAAGGTGAGGGTGATCGTCGGTGACGTCGGCGGCGGGTTCGGGATGAAAACGAGCCTCTATCCGGAGGACGTCGTCGTCGCCTACGCCGCGCGCGAGCTGAAGCGGCCGGTCCGCCACACCGCCGAGCGCATCGAGGAATTCCTAGGGGCGGCCCACGGCCGCGACCTGACCAGCAGGGCCGAGCTTGCGCTCGATCGCGACGGCCGCATCCTGGCGCTGCGGGCGGCGTCGCTTGCGAACGTCGGCGCCTATGCGACGCCGGCGGGCGTCGTCATCCAGCTCCTGATCGGACCCTGGGTGTCGACCAGCATCTACGACATCCCGATCATCGACGTCGGCATCAAGGCGGTGTTGACGCACACGCTACCCACTGGCCCGTATCGTGGCGCGGGGCGCCCCGAGGCGATCTACATCATCGAGCGCCTGATGGATGCCGCGGCGCGTCAGACCGGCATCGACCGGACCGAGCTGCGCCGGCGCAACATGATCCGCCCCGGGCAGATGCCCTACACGAACCCGATGGGCAAGACCTACGACAGCGGCCAGTTCGCGAAGCTGATGGACGAGGGGCTGGCGCTGGCGGACTGGAACGGCTTTGAGGCGCGCGCCGCGGATTCCAAGCTTCGCGGCAGGCTGCGCGGACAGGGCATCGCGACTTTCCTCGAATGGACTGGCGCCGATGTGTTCGAGGAAACCGTGACCGTCACCGTGACCGGCGCAGGCGAGATCGAGATCTTCACCGCGGCACAGCCGATGGGGCAGGGACTGGCGACGACCTTCACCCAGCTCGCCGTCGACGTCTTCGGCGTGCCGGTCGAGAACATCCGGGTGCGCTTCGGCGACACCGACCGCGCCACGGGATTCGGCAGCGCCGGCTCGCGGTCGCTGTTCGTCGTCGGCTCGGCGGTGCGGGTCGCCTCCGAGCGCACGGTGGAGAGGGCTCAGGACCTTGCGGCGAAGGAGCTCGAGACGGCGGTGGGCGACATCGAATACCGCGATGGGGTGTTCAGCATCGCCGGCACCGACCGGCGCATCGGACTGTTCGAGCTCGCGCAACGCCAGCCCGATGCGCGCATCGCGCTGCAGTCGACGAGCTCGGTGGGCGCGGCGAGCTGGCCCAACGGCTGCCACGTCTGCGAAGTGGAGATCGATCCCGACACCGGCACCATCGCGCTCGATGGCTACTGGTCGGTGAACGACGTCGGTCGCGTGGTCAATCCCATGGTCGTCATCGGCCAGCTCGAAGGCGGGGCCGTGCAGGGCATCGGGCAGGCGCTGTGCGAGCGCTTCGTCTACGACGCCGAATCGGGCCAGGCACTGACTGCGAGCTTCATGGACTACGCGATGCCGCGCGCCGGAGACACCTGTCGTTTCGATATGACGATGGACGAATCCACGCCATGCCTCACCAATCCGATGGGCGTCAAAGGCGTGGGCGAGCTCGGCACCATAGGGGCGACGCCGGCGGTCGTCAATGCGGTGGTGGATGCGCTGGCGCGAAATGGTTTCGCGGAACCGGCGGGCGGATTGCAGATGCCGCTGACACCCG
The DNA here is from genome assembly GCA_035934825.1 of Casimicrobiaceae bacterium. Taxonomy (GTDB): domain Bacteria; phylum Pseudomonadota; class Gammaproteobacteria; order Burkholderiales; family Casimicrobiaceae; genus VBCG01. The sequence goes on along the minus strand of DASYXO010000304.1, from coordinate 2,664 downwards.
AGCGGGTTTGGCGGGCGCTGCAGGGCTGAGACGGGACGCTTGATTGCGGCTCCCGCGGGTATCCGACGTCGCGCTGTGGCACAACCGCGACTACATGCTGCTGTGGAGCGGGCAGGTCGTCTCGACGCTGGGTTCGGCCGCGTCGTCGATCATCTACCCGCTGCTGATCCTCGCGCTGACCGATTCGCCTGAGGCCGCTGGCATCGCGGGCGCCTTGCGCGCGATTCCCTATCTGGTACTGAGCCTGCCGGTCGGCGCGCTGATCGATCGCTGGGATCGCAAGCGCGTGATGATCCTGTGTGACGTCGGGCGCGCGCTCACCGCGGCGAGCATTCCGGCCGCCATGGGTCTCGGCGTGCTGACACTGTGGCAGATCTATGTGGCGACGCTGATCGAGGGGAGCCTGTTCGTGCTGTTCAACATCGCCGAAGTCGCGGCACTTCCGCGCATCGTGCCGGCGAGCCAGTTGCCGCAGGCCGCAGCGCAGAACGAAGCAGGTTTCGGCGTCGCCAACATCGTCGGGCCGTCGTTCGGAACGGTGCTCTACCAGACCTTCGGGCGGGCCGTGCCGTTCATCGCGGACGCGGTGTCCTACGTTGTCTCGGTGGTCTCATTGATGCGCATCAGGACCGCATTTCGGACGGCGGCGCCCGCGACCAGGCGGAACCTGCATGCCGAGATCGCGGACGGCCTGCGCTGGCTGTGGGCCAACCCGTTGATCCGATACATGGCCGTCCTCACCGGCGGGCTGAACCTGATCAACGCCGCCTTCCCCCTGGTCGTCATCGTGCTGGCGAAGCACCTCGGCGCGGGCGACGCGGAGATCGGGGTGATCTTCAGCATCGGTGGCATCGGCGGCGTCCTCGGATCGCTCGTCGGCGGCCAGATCCAGCGACGATTCACCTTCGGCCAAGTGATCGTCGCCGTCGTCTGGCTGGAAGCGGTGTTGTTTCCGCTCTACGCGATCGCCCCGTCCTACCTGCTGCTGGCCGTGATCGCCGGCCTGATCTTCGTTCTGGGACCGATCTACAATGTGGTCCAGTTCAGCTATCGCCTGTCGATCATTCCCGACGAGTTGCAGGGACGCGTCAACAGCACATTTCGCCTGCTCGCTTTCGGCTTGATGCCGGTGGGCGCGTGGCTGTCGGGCATGTTGATCGAGCGCTTCGGCGCGCGCAGCGCGGTGCTGTTGTTCTCGATATGGCTGTTGCTCCTCGCCGGCCTCACCACGTTCAACCGCCACGTTCGCAAGGCACGGCCGATTGCGCAGGTCGCGGCGCCGTAGGGGCGGTCGACAGGGCGCGCGGCGGCTTCGTGGCTTCCCTCAGCACCGCCGCGCTGCTGGCCGGGGGCAGGTGCCGATTCGTGACTATCGTATTAGGATAGGCGCAATCGTGGCAGCTCCTTGATTACCTGAAGGAATCCTGGTGCAGCCGGTCGGCTGCCCGAGCGACGACGGTTTCGTATCCGTCATTGAGGACCGAAACGCCGGCTGATTAGGCAGGCAACGGTACATCGGGGCCCACACACGCACCGCAGAGAACTGACTGTGTCTATGGGAAATACTGATGCGTCTTGGGAGAAGCGGCTCGCGGACCTTTGGAGCGCCATTGACACCTACGACCCAGTCGCTTTTGTGGCTCAGGTCGAGTCGTTGGCCGCGCAACTACCATTCGGAAGTGCGATCGGGGTTTTCGAGCGAGCCTCTGCCCAGGATTCCACGGGCCATCCGAACGTTGCCGTTCCTCTCTATCGCGATGCCCTCAACGCCGGATTGACGGGCTTGCGTCGTCGCCGAGCTACCATTCAATTGGCAAGCTCGCTTCGCAACTTGGGGAGCGCTGCCGAAGCAGCCGATCTCCTCTTCGCTGAGCTTCACGCGCCCCCGGACGAATTGGAGGGCGCCGTTCGCGCGTTCCTAGCGCTGGCCCTGGTCGATCTCGGACGCGAGCGGGAGGCCGTCGGCATAAGCCTGACCGCTCTTTCGAAATATCTGCCCAGGTACAACCGATCACTCGCGCGCTACGCAAGCGAAATTGCAGTCACTCGCCGCGACGATCAAGACGCAAGTGCGCCCTAACCGAGTGTCAACCGGGCGCGCCGGTTCCTGCCTTCTCGTCTGCGACCATCGGCGCGGCGCGCCGGTTACCTTGCAGGTTAAGCCGCACCGATCCTCGGGCGTATCATCCAGCCTTCGTCGGAGCGCTCGCGACGACGCTGCTGCTCGAAAAGGCGCTGCGCGAGGTGGCCAAGTTGCCCCGGTCCGAGCGGGATGCCGTGGCGGCAAATCTGCTGGAAGAGCTCGCGCCCGAGGACAATTGGGGCGAATTGTTCGCGAGGTCACAAGATCACCCCGCCGACCTGGCTCAGGAAGCGCTGGCTGAGCATCGTGCTGGAAAGACCGCGCCCTGCTAAGATTCGTGCGCGCCGGCACGTCCACTCGCTTCCGGTCGCATCTGACCGCCTGTCCGAAGACTATTCACGGCAATGCCACTTGCGCGTACGCGTTGTGGTAGGGGAATCCTGAACACCCTTCGCTTCGTTTCAGGACGATCCGCAGCGCCCTCCCTAAATGTTCGGTTCGGATCCACCGCGCGTGGCGAGCGTTCGCGGTCCCGGACAAGGTCGACGCCGACTCGATTCGTCCGCAGGAATACAAGGAGC
>DASYXO010000282.1:0-2781 GCA_035934825.1 Casimicrobiaceae bacterium | reverse complement strand
TGCTCCAGCGCTCGGCAGGGCGCGACGCCGAGGCCCGCCGGACGCAGGAGCTCGCCTGCGCCGTGCGCCCCGGCGACGCGTCTCTCATCTACAATCTGGCACTCATTTGCCGCGCACAGGGCGATCTCGCGAGCGCTCGCGCGCACTGCGAGCGGGCGATTCGCGAGGCGCCGCAGTTCGCAGCGGCGCGAAAGCTCCTGGCGGAGCTGTAGCCCCCCATTCAGGGAATCCGAGGTCGAGACATGGCGAAGCGCAACGCGTTCTACGCACAATCCGGTGGCGTGACTGCAGTCATCAATGCCAGTGCCGCCGGCGTCATCGAGACCGCGCGCGCCAACAAGTCGCGGATCGGGCGCGTCTTTGCCGGGCGCAATGGCATCATCGGCGCGCTGGCCGAAGACCTGATCGACACCGGCCGCGAGCCTGTGCGCGCGATCGGCGCGCTGAAGCACACGCCCGCCGGCGCCTTTGGGTCCTGCCGCTACAAGCTGAAGGGCCTCGACCAGGACCGCGCGCAGTACGAGCGGCTGATCGACGTGTTCCGCGCCCACGACATCGGCTACTTCTTCTACAACGGCGGCAACGATTCGGCCGACACCTGCCTCAAGGTGTCGCAGATCGCGCAAATGCTGGGTTATCCGCTTGCCGCAGTGCACGTTCCCAAGACCGTCGACAACGACCTCGCAGTCACCGACAACTGCCCGGGATTCGGCTCGGTCGCCAAGTACGTCGCGACATCGATGCGCGAAGCTGCATTCGACGTCGCGTCGATGGCGAAGACGTCGACCAAGGTATTCGTGCTCGAGGTGATGGGCCGCCACGCGGGATGGATCACCGCCGCGGTCGGCATGGCCGACGACGCGGCGACGCCGATTCCGCTGGTGCTGCTGTTCCCCGAGATCCCTTTCGACGAGGCGAAGTTCGTCGCGACCGTCGACGGGATGGTCGCGCGCAATGGTTATTGCTGCATCGGCGTGTCCGAGGGCCTGCAGGACGCGTCGGGGAGGCTGATGGCCGAGGCTGGGACGCGCGACGCCTTCGGGCACGCGCAACTGGGCGGCGTCGGGCCGCTGATCGCGAGCCTGGTGAAGGAGAAGCTCGGGCTCAAGTACCACTGGGCGGTCGCCGACTACCTGCAGCGCGCGGCGCGCCACCTCGCGTCGAAGACCGACCTCGACCAGTCCTACGCGGTCGGCAGGGCCGCGGTCGAGCTGGCGCTCGCAGGCCACAATGCCGTCATGCCGGCGATCCTCCGGGTCTCGGACAAGCCCTATCGCTGGAAGATCGGCATCGCGCCACTTTCCGAAGTTGCCAACAAGGAGAAGATGCTGCCGCGCGGCTTCATCTCCGCCGACGGCTTCGGCATCACGGCGAAGGCGCGCGCCTACCTTGGGCCGCTGATCCGTGGCGAAGCCCCGCCGCCGTATCGCGACGGCCTGCCGCAGTACGTGCGCCTCAAGAACGTCGCGGTGCCGAAGAAGCTCGCCGGGAATTTCGAGGTCTAGCAATGCTCCGGTGCCGGGTGCTCATCCTGGGCTTCGCCGCAGTGGCGGCAAGCCCCGGGGCCACAGCCGCGACCTACGCGATCATGCCGTTGATCGGGCACGAATTCACCAACATGACGTCGCGGGCGCCGTCCTACCAGCGAGCGCGAATCGACGCCCCCTTCTTCGACAACGTGATGCTGTCGCAGATCGACGACGCGCTGCGCAAGGCGCGGCCGCACGCGTCCACGGTGCTGCTGCGCGTCGATCCCGCGCAGGTCCACGCCGACGACCTGGCGGCCTCGGTGCAACCCGCGCTGTCGGCGGTGCTCGACCGGGTGCTGCCGCAAGTGCTGGCGGCGGGCGCGGACCGCTTGATCGTGGTCGCGCCCTATCGACATGCCATCGATCTGACGCTGGTGAACTCCCGCGCCGAAGGCGGTGCCGAGGCTTCCGGCATCGGCGTCTACCTGGAGCCCTTCGAGGAGGTCATCGTGAAGGAGACGGGTGACAAGGTGCGCGGCTTCGTCGGCGTATTCGCGAACTTCCGGTTGCTCCTGATCGATTGCCGGTCGCGGGCGCTGCTGGGCGAGGTCGATGCCGCCGCCGGCGCGGGGTTCGCGAACGCGCGGGGCGCCGACGCCGCCGCAGCGCTCACTGCGCCGCAGCGCCTGAGCGCCCTTGCCCAGTTGCTGCAACGCCAGCTCGCGCGGTCTGTGCCCGACCTGCTCGCCCAGTCACGCGAATGACCGGTCGCGCGACGCAGCGTCCTCTCTCCTGGCTGCCACGGGATCGCCGATCCGGCACCACGGTCCCTGATTTGCGTCTTTCCATGGAGTCCGCATGACCTGCAAGCTCGTCGACTACTTCCTGGCGCCCGTTTCGCCCTGGACCTATCTGGGCCACGACCGCTTCGTCGCGATCGCGCGGCACCACGGCGCCGACATCGACGTCAAGCCGATCGACACCGGGCGCGTGTTCGCCATCTCCGGGGGGCTGCCGCTCAAGCAACGCGCGCCTCAGCGCCAGGCCTACCGGCTGGTCGAGCTCGCGCGCTGGTCGAAATACCTGGGCATCCCGCTCAACCTGCAGCCCGCGCATTTCCCGGTGTCCGGCGATCTCGCCGCGAAGTGGATTCTCGCCGCCGGCGAGGTCGGCGTCGACGAGGCGCTGGCGATGACGGGCGGGATCGGGCGCGCGGTCTGGGCCGAGCAGCGCAACATCGCGGAGCCCGCAACGCTCGCGGACATCGCGGACGTGTCCGGGCTCGATGCAGGCGCGATCGGTGCACGCGCCG
>DASYXO010000245.1:0-3556 GCA_035934825.1 Casimicrobiaceae bacterium | reverse complement strand
GAACGCGCAGTACCCGGCGGAGAGGGGAAGCAGTCGCAGAAGCGCTACATAAAGGCGATCTGCAAGGGGCTCTACAAGGTGATGTCCAAGATGGGCATCTCGACCTACCAGTCGTATTGCGGCGCCCAGATCTTCGAGGCGGTCGGCCTGCAGAAGTCCTTCGTCGACAAGTATTTCACCGGCACCGCGAGCACGATCGAGGGCATCGGGCTGTTCGAGGTCGCCGCGGAGGCGCAGCGCATGCACGCGCTGGCCTTCGGTGACGACCCGCTGCTCGTGCGCATGCTCGATGCGGGCGGCGAGTACGCGTATCGAGTGCGCGGCGAGGAGCACATGTGGACGCCCGACTCGATCGCCAAGCTGCAGCACGCAGCGCGCTCGAATTCATACTCGACCTACCGCGACTATGCTGCACTCATCAACGAGCAGGGCAGGAAGCTCAGGACGCTGCGCGGCCTGTTCGGATTCCGCACGTCGGCGTGCACGCCGGTGCCGCTCGACGAAGTCGAGCCTGCGAGGGATATCGTCGGGCGCTTCGCCACCGGCGCGATGAGCCTCGGGTCGATCTCGACGGAAGCGCACACGACGCTCGCCGTCGCAATGAACCGCATCGGCGGCAAGTCGAACACCGGCGAGGGCGGCGAAGACGCGTTGCGCTACCGCGCCGAGATGCGCGCGGGCGGGAGCACGGTGAAGGACGGCGACACGCTCGCTTCGGTGATCGGCAAGAGCGCGGTCGAGCACGACATTCCGCTGAAAGCCGGCGACAGCCTGCGCTCGAGGATCAAGCAGGTCGCCTCCGGGCGCTTCGGCGTCACCGCCGAGTACCTGGCCTCCGCCGACCAGCTGCAGATCAAGATGGCGCAGGGCGCGAAGCCGGGCGAGGGCGGGCAGCTTCCCGGCCACAAGGTGTCCGAGTACATCGCGCAGCTGCGCTACTCGGTGCCCGGCGTCGGGCTCATCTCGCCGCCGCCGCATCATGACATCTATTCGATCGAGGACCTCGCGCAGCTGATCCACGACCTCAAGAACGCGAACCCGAAGGCGTCGATCTCGGTGAAGCTGGTGTCCGAAGTCGGGGTCGGGACCGTCGCCGCGGGCGTCGCCAAGGCCAAAGCCGATCACGTGACCATATCGGGGCACGACGGCGGGACCGGCGCCTCTCCCTGGTCGTCGATCAAGCACGCCGGCACGCCCTGGGAGCTCGGGCTGGCCGAGACGCAGCAGACGCTGGTGCTGAACCGCCTGCGCGGGCGCATCGCAGTGCAGGTCGACGGGCAGATGAAGACCGGCCGCGACGTCGCGATTGGCGCGCTGCTCGGCGCCGACGAGTTCGGCTTTGCGACGGCACCGCTGGTCGTCGAAGGCTGCATCATGATGCGCAAGTGTCACCTCAACACCTGCCCGGTCGGCGTCGCGACGCAGGACCCGGTGCTGCGCCGACGCTTCGCCGGGCAGCCCGAGCACGTCGTCAATTATTTCTTCTTCGTGGCCGAGGAGCTGCGCGAGATCATGGCCCAGCTCGGCTTCCGCAGGCTCGCCGACATGATCGGACGCGCGGACCTGCTCGACACGAAGAAGGGCATCGAGCACTGGAAGGCGCGTGGCCTCGACTTTTCGAGGGTGTTCCACCTTCCTGCCATGCCGGTGGAAGTCGCGCGCCATCATTGCGAGCGCCAGGATCACGGACTCGCGCTCGCGCTCGACCACCGGCTGATCGCGGCGGCTGCGCCCGCGATCGAGAAGGGCCAGCCGGTGCGCCTCAACTACCGGATCCGCAACGCGCACCGGTCGGTCGGCGCGATGCTGTCGGGGACGATCGCGCGCCGGCACGGTCACGAGGGCCTGCCCGAGGACACGCTGCACGTCGCTTTCGACGGCATCGCGGGCCAGAGCTTCGGTGCATTCCTTGCGAAGGGCGTCACGTTCGAGCTGCAGGGCGCCACCAACGACTACGTAGGCAAGGGACTTTCTGGCGGGCGCATCGTCGTCTACCCGGACCCTGCCTGCCCGGCGACGCCTGAGCACAACATCGTCATCGGCAACACGGTGATGTACGGGGCGATCGAAGGCGAGGCCTACTTCCGCGGTGTCGCCGGCGAGCGCTTCTGCGTGCGCAATTCGGGGGCCTCGGCCGTCGTCGAGGGCACCGGCGACCACGGTTGCGAATACATGACCGGCGGCACGGTCGTCGTGCTGGGCCCGACGGGGCGCAATTTCGCCGCCGGCATGAGCGGCGGCGTCGCCTACGTCTACGACCGCGACGGGACGTTCGCGTCGCGCTGCAACCCGGCGATGGTGACGCTCGCCCAGGTGCTGGCCGAGGCCGATCAGCTGCGCATGGAGAAGGAGCTCGCCGCGGCCGGCAAAGGGCGCCTGCTGCATCGCGGGCGTGCCGACGATGCCCTCCTGCGCGAGCTCGTCGAGCGCCACCTGCGCTTCACGGGATCGACGCTCGCGCTGTCGATGCTCGATGCCTGGGACGCCGCGCGCGCGAGATTCGTCAGGGTGCTGCCGAACGAATACGTGCGCGCGCTTTCGGAGATGTACGCCAGGGCGCAAAGCGCGAAGCCTGCCGGCAGCAAGGCGCAAAAGCAGGCCGCGTAATCAACGAACCGAAGACGTCGATGGGCAGGATCACCGGCTTTCTCGAATTCCAGCGCATTGCCGAGGTCTCCGACCCGGTGACGGCGCGCCTGCGGCACTACCGCGAGTTCGTCCACGCGCTCGACGACGCTGCCGCATCGAAGCAGGGCGCACGCTGCATGGACTGCGGGATACCGTTCTGCCAGAGCGGCTGCCCGGTCAACAACGTCATTCCCGACTGGAACGACCTCGTCTACCGGCAGCAGTGGAAGGACGCGCTCGACGTCCTGCACTCGACGAACAACTTTCCGGAGTTCACCGGGCGGGTGTGCCCGGCGCCCTGCGAGGCGGCATGCACGCTGAACATCAACAGCGAACCCGTCGGCATCAAGTCGATCGAGCATTTCATCATCGACAAGGGGTGGGAGGAGGGCTGGGTCGTTCCGCAGCCGGCTGCGCACAAGACCGGGCGACGCGTCGCCGTCGTCGGATCGGGGCCTGCCGGACTCGCCTGTGCGCAGCAACTCGCGCGCGCCGGGCACGACGTCGTGGTGTTCGAGAAAGCCGACCGTATCGGCGGCCTGCTGCGCTACGGGATTCCCGACTTCAAGATGGAGAAGCACCTGATCGACCGGCGCATGGCGCAGATGTCGATCGAGGGCGTCGAGTTCCGGCCGAATTCACCGGTCGGCGGCACGGTCGACGCGCGCGCGCTGCTGGCGGAGTACGACGCGATCGTGCTGGCCGGCGGCGCCGAGAAGCCGCGCGACCTGCCGGTGCCCGGACGCGAGCTCGACGGCGTCCACTTCGCGATGGACTTCCTTCCGCAGCAGAACCGCGTCGTCGCGGGCGACGCCGTCGCCGGGCGGATCATCGCGACCGGCAAGCACGTCATCGTCATCGGCGGCGGGGACACCGGTTCGGACTGCGTCGGCACGTCGAACCGCCAGGGCGCCGCATCGGTCACGCA
>DASYXO010000226.1:0-2409 GCA_035934825.1 Casimicrobiaceae bacterium | reverse complement strand
CTCCGCGACGGTACCGCCGGCGCCGCGCGCGATCGACGATGTCGCGGCGACGCGCACCGGGCCGAGGCCCGCGACATCGATGGTCACGACGCCTCCTGCATTGGCGGCGACCGGTCCCGAGTAGAGGTTGCACTGCCCGATGAAGTCGGCGACGAACTTCGTACGGGGGAACCCGTAGATGCGCGAGGGCTCGTCGATCTGCTCGACCCGCCCCCGGTTCATCACCGCGATCCGGTGCGACAGCGCGAGCGCCTCGGTCTGGTCGTGCGTCACGTAGACGAACGCGATGCCGACTTCCTTCTGCAGGTTGATGAGCTCGATCTGCAGCTCCTCGCGCAGCTTGGCATCGAGGGCTGCCAGAGGTTCGTCCAGCAGCAGCATCGTCGGATGCGTTACCAGCGCCCGCGCGATGGCGACGCGCTGCTTCTGCCCGCCCGAAAGCTCGTGCGGATAGCGCCTGTCGAAGCCGACGAGCCGCACGTCCTCGAGCGCCGCCTGGATTCGCGCCGGGCGCTCGCTGGCCGGCACCTTCGCCATCCGCAGCGGGAAGGCGACGTTGCCCTCGACCGTCATGTGCGGGAACAGCGCGTAGCTCTGGAACACCGTGCGCACCGGGCGCAACTCCGGCGGCCGGTCGGCGAGGTCCTCGCCGTTGAGCAGGATGCGTCCCGCGTCGGGAAGGTCGAAGCCGGCGATCATCCGCAACAACGTCGTCTTGCCGCAGCCCGACGGCCCGAGCAGCGTGAAGAACTCGCCGGCCTCGATCGAGAGGCTGACATTGTCGACGGCGGTGAAATCGCCGAAACGCCGCGTGACACCCTTGATGTCGAGTAGCGCCAAGGGCGTGATGCTCCTTCAGGTATGGGCCGGATTGCGCGGCGGATTGTAGCGGATTCTCACCGCGCCCCCTGCCGCAGCAGCAGCGCGATGACCGCGGCGAGCAGCACCGCGATGGCACCGAGCCAGTGGTTGCGCGCCTTCTGGGCGAGGGCAAGCTCTTTTAGCGCCAGATCGGAGGCGGCCGGCGGCGCCGCCAGCCTCTGGTGCAGCAGGCGCGGCAGCTCGGGCAGCGCGGCGACCAGGTAGGGCGCCTCGGCCTCGAGGCGGCGCTGCAGCGCGCGCAGGCCGATCTGGTCCTGCATCCAGCGCTCGAGGAACGGCTTCGCTGTCACCCACAGATCGAGGTCGGGGTCGAGCTGGCGCCCCAGCCCTTCGACATTCAGCAGCGTCTTCTGCAGCAGGACCAGCTGCGGCTGGATCTCGACGTTGAAGCGGCGCGACGCCCGGAACAGCTGGACCAGCACGCGGCCCAGCGAGATCTCCCTGAGTGGGCGATCGAAGATCGGCTCGCAGACGACACGGATCTCGGATTCCAGTTCGTCGACGCGCGTGTCCGGCGGCACCCAGCCCGACTCCAGGTGCGCGGTCGCAACCCGGTGGTAGTCGCGCCTGAAGAACGCCAGGAAATTCTGCGCGAGGTAGCTCTTGTCGCGCTCCGACAGCGTGCCCATGATTCCGAAGTCGAGCGCAACGTACTTGCCATGGTTCGCCGGGTCGACGGCGACGAAGATGTTGCCCGGATGCATGTCGGCGTGGAAGAAACCGTCGCGGAACACCTGGGTGAAGAAGATCTCGACTCCGGCGCGCCCCAGGCGCCTGAGGTCGATGCCGGCCCCGGTGAGCTCGCCGATGCGGCCGATCGGGATGCCGGTCATCCGCTCCATCACCAGCACCTCGGACGACGTCCAATCCCAGTGGATCTCGGGGACAAGCAGCAACGACGAGCGCAGGAAATTGCGCCGCAGCTGCGAGCAGTTTGCGGCCTCGCGCATCAGGTCGAGCTCGCCGTGGATCGTGCGGTCGAACTCGGCGACGACATCGCGCGGGCGAAGCCGCTTGCCCTCGCGCCACAATCGTTCGACCAGCGACGCCCCGGTCTGCATCAGCGCCAGGTCGTGCTCGATGACGTCCGCGATCCTCGGGCGCAGCACCTTGACCGCGACCGGCGTCCCGTCGGGGAGATCGGCGAAATGGACCTGGGCGACGGAGGCGCTCGCCACCGGCGTCAGGTCGAACGACTTGAAGACTTCTGCGAGCGGCTTGCGAAAGACGCGCGTGATGGTTGCCTCGACCTCGCCCGAGGAGAAGGGGGGCACGCGATCCTGCAGCAGCGCGAGCTCGTCGGCGATGTCGGTGGGCAGCAGGTCGCGCCGTGTCGACAGCATCTGTCCGAACTTGATGAAGATCGGGCCCAGGTCTTCCAGGGCGCGGCGCAGGCGGACGGCCCTCGGCGCGGACAGGTCGCGCCAGAACAGCGGGCCGCGAACCAGCGGGCGCAGCCGGCGCAGGCGCGGATGATCGAACGCGAAATCGTCGAGACCGTGCTTGAGCGCGACAATGACGATCCGA
>DASYXO010000225.1:0-8043 GCA_035934825.1 Casimicrobiaceae bacterium | reverse complement strand
GTGTGGCCACGCCCAGGCTGCAGGATCCTGACCTCGAGCTCACCCAGCCACAGCGTCATTTCGCCCTTGAATACCAAGTTGGGCCAGGTCAGGCCGGGCACCGATTCCACTGCCCGGAACAGGCGCGGGAAGCGCTCGATCTCGCTCTTCATGTCCTGCGCGCCGCGCTCGACGATCAGGTCCCGGGTGTCCTGGCTTGCGATGACGTGGCTCGCGCCGTAGGCGGCGGCGCCCAGCACGCGTACCGCGTGGTAATGCGACAGCACGACATAGCGGATCGGCTTGTCCGTGACCTCCCGAATGCGGCGGATCACGTCCTGCGCCATGACGGGAGTGGCCTGGGTATCGACGACCAACACCGCGTCGTCGCCGACAACGATCCCCGTGTTCGGATCGCCTTCCGCCGTGTATGCCCAGGCCCGATCGGACAGCTTGTCGAAACTGACCTTCTTCTCCTCGAGATCGGCATGCGATGCGAACCGCTTGCTCATGGGATTCTCCGGATGAACCTCACTCGGTCTCAGCTGCCGGCGGCCAGCGTCGCTTCGACCTTCACGTGCCTGCCGTCGCGCAAGACGCCGACCCACACCCGCTCGCCCACCCTGAAGTCATCGAGACGTGCGCGCAGCCTGGAGACGCTGGTGACGGGCCGGCCACCCACCGACACGATGATATCCCCCGGAACGAAGGTTCCGTCGCGCTCGAGCTGCGCCCCACGCAAGCCCGCGGCAGCGCCCGGACCCTTGGGCGTGACCTTGAGCACAAAGACGCCCTTGACGCCGAGCCGCTCGCTCAACGCGTCGTTGAGGCCGGCATCGATCTCGATGCCCAAGGTCGGGCGTACGTACTTCCCGTGCGCGATCAGCGCCGGCACCACGCGATTGATGGTGTCGATCGGTACCGCGAAGCCGATGCCGGCCGACGCGCCGCTCGGGCTGTAGATCGCCGTGTTCATGCCGACCAGGCGCCCCGCGCTGTCGAGCAGCGGACCGCCCGAGTTGCCCGGATTGATCGGAGCATCGGTCTGGATCAGGTGCTCGATCGTGTTGCCATCGTCGCCGTCGAGCGAGCGGTCGAGTGCCGAGACGATGCCCGCGGTCAACGACCAGTCGAGACCGAACGGATTGCCGATCGCGTAAACGTTCTGCCCGACGCGCAGATCGTGGCTCGTTCCCACCGGCAGCGGCGGCGGGGGATTCGACGGGATGTCGATCTGCAGCACCGCGATGTCGTGAAAGGCGCTCGCCCCGACCAGCGATGCCGGATAATCGCGTCCGTCGCTCAGCCGCACCTTCGCAGCCGATGCGCCGGAGATCACGTGATAGTTGGTGATGACGTGCCCTCGATCGTCCCATATGATGCCCGACCCGGTCCCGCGCGGAATGCTGCGGACGTTGCGCGACCACAGGTCGCGCACCTGCTGCGACGTCGAGATGTAGACGACCGAGCGCTTCGACTTGTCGAAGATGTCGATCGTCACGCGCTCCTCGGGCGTGAGTGGCCCGCGCGGCGTCACCGGCCGGGCATGAACCGGGACGGCGATCGACCACGCGATGCAGGCGCAGAGGGCCGCCACGTCGACGAACCGGGAGATCCGGGCGAAAGTGGGAAAGCGGGCGTGCAGGCGCATGGCGGGAGCGCGGCGGGCGAGATGGAGCGATGGCAAGCGAAGACCGGTGAGCTGTGGCGCGCGGGCGCGGCGGAGGCACGAAACCGACCTGTGGCGACGCCCGAACCGACGTTTCATTCTACCGATGAAGCAGCCCATGTGCGTCGGCTGATTGCCCACGAGGTCCTTTTTCCCGCGGCGGCTTTCTACGGCGCCATCGTGCTGCTGTTGGTGCTGTGGTTGGTTGCGCGCGTGGCCTATGTCGCGAGCCCCGACCCCGCCGTGGCCCGGATGCCCGACGTCGCGTTCGCCGCCGCGCCCGCGTGGCACGTCGTGCCGCGCCTGCTCGTCGCCGCGAAGAAGCAGCGCAACCTCGCCCTGCCTGGAATCCTCGCCGGACTGTGCGTTGCAGCCGTGGCATTCGACATTGCGGGCAGCCGCGCGCGGTCGCCGGGGGCCGGATCGATCGCACTGGCCCTGGTCCTGCTGCTCGCCGCGCTGCTCGCCGATCTCATGGTCGGCAGGCGGCGAGCGCCGGCCTGAGGCCCGCTGCGGGCGGGTCCAGCGGCCGCGGCGCCCGCGCTCGCCCGGGTGATATCGTGAGGCTTTCGACGACAGGGCGCCCACCCGCGCAACGGACGCGATGACGCAGACCCGGCCCGCAGCATCGCCTGCGCCTTCCACGCTGGCCGTCGTCGACATGGGGTCGAACAGCTTTCGCCTCGAGATCGGGCGCGTCGAAGGCGGGCAGATCTTTCGCCTCGACACCTGGCGCGAGACCCTGCACATCGGCGCGCGCCTGGACGCGCGCGGGCGCCTCACCGCCGACGGAAGGCGGCGCGCCCTCGCCTGCCTCGCCCGGTTCGCGGAGCGCCTGCGCGGGCTGCATCCATCGGCCGTGCGCGTCGTGGCGACCCACACGTTTCGCATCGCGGTGAACGCGACCTCGTTCCTCGAAAGGGCCGAACGCACGCTCGGATTCCCGATCGACGTCATCACCGGGAACGAGGAAGCGCGGCTCATCTACGCCGGCGTGACGCACGTCCTGCCGGCGTCGGTCGAGCGGCGGCTGGTCATCGACATCGGCGGCGGCTCGACCGAATTCATCGTGGGTCACACGTTGCTTCCCGACCGGCTCGCGAGCCTGCCGATCGGCTGCGTCAACATGACCCAGCGCTTCTTCCCCCAAGGCAAGCTCACCGCAGCCGCATTCCTCGCCGCCGAAACCGCTGCGCAGGCAGAGATCGAGGAGATCGGGGGCGAGTTCGGACGCGACGCCTTCGACGTCGCCTACGCGTCCTCGGGAACCGCACTCGCGCTGGCGGAGATCCTGGAAGCCAACGGCCTCTCCGCGGCAGGCATCACGCCAGATGGACTCGCGAGGCTGCGCAAGCGCATGATCGGCGCCGGCGAGATCGGCCGCCTGAGGATCGCGGCGCTGAAGCCCGAGCGTGCACCGGTGCTGGCCGCCGGCCTCGCGATCATGGCGGCGGCGCTCGCCGAGCTCGGCGTGCAACGGGTCAACCCGGTCGGGGGAGCGCTGCGACTGGGCGTGCTGTACGACCTGCTCGGTCGCACCGAGCACCACGATGCGAGGACGGCGACCATCGAGCAGTTCCACAACCGCTACCAGGTCGACCGGGACCACGCGTCTCGGGTCGCCGCGCTCGCGGTCGAGCTCTACCGGCACGCCGTAGCGACCCCGCAGCCCATCGCGGTCCAGCGTCTCGAATGGGCTGCCCTGCTGCACGAGATCGGGATCCAGGTTTCCCACACCGGCTTCCACAAGCACGGCGCCTACATCCTCGAACATGCCGACATGCCCGGATTCTCCTCCCGGGAACAGCAGACGCTGTCGAACCTGGTGCTCGGCTGCCGCGGCGGCCTTGCCAAGATGGGTGCTGCGCTCGGGGACCGCGGATTTCGCGCCATGCTGCTCGCACTGCGCCTGGCGGTCGTGCTCCATCACGGCCGGCGGTCGATCGAGTTGCCGCGCATCGCGGTCGATGCCGGCACCGTCATCCACTGCAGCGTGCCCCGGCGCTGGCTCAAGGCGCATCCGCTGAGCGACCTGCTGCTCGCGCGCGAGCGCAGCGAGTGGGCAACCGCGGGCCATCCATGGCGCAGCGTGGTGCGCCGCAGCCGCGGAGCGGGTCGCGGCGGCGCATGACGACGGGCATCGCAATCCGGCTGGCCTGCCCGGCCCGCGGCGCACACCTCGACCGGTCTGCAGTGCTGGCCCGCCATCGCGGATCGGCTGCGCAGTCTGCGACCATCGTCGCCCATTACTGGGACACCGCCTCGATGGCGCTGCAGCAGCGCGCCATGGCGCTGGCGCTGCGCACGCAGGATGGGGGGCCGGTCGTCCAGACGCTGGAATTGGAATCTCCGTATCCTTTGACCGCGCGAAGCTTCACCTCGCCTGGCGCCACGAGCGCTCCCGGATTCGGATTCGCGCTCGCGCAGGGCTTCGAGCCCGACGAATCGCTGTGTGCACAAGAGCGCGACCTGCGGCCGGTGTTCACGATTCGCATCGAGCGGACATTGCGCACCGTGGTCTTCCCCGACGGAACCCGCGCCGCGCTCGCGATCGATCGCGGTACGATGCAAGCGGACGCCCGGTCCGGCCGAGGATTCGGCACCCGCCGCAGATTCCGCGAAATCGCGATCGTGCTGCTGGAGGGTGACGCGCGCCGGGTCTGCGATCTTGCGCGCGAGCTCGTGGACGAGCAGCCGGGCTTGCGGCTCGAGTTCGCGAGCCTCGCGCAGCGCGGCTATCGGCTGGTTACCGGGTCGACGGCGGCCGGCGGCCCCTGCCGTACCACACCGCAGCGCAGGGCACGCGGGGCCGAGATCGCGATCGCCGGCCTGCGCGATGCGCTGTCGCAGATCGCCGCCAGCGCGGCCGGGGCAGGCTCCGGCGCCGACCCGGAGTACGTGCATCGGATGCGCGCCGCACTCCGACGCCTGCGTGTCGCCGACCGGCTGGCAGGTGCCGCTGGGCTGCCGGTTCTCCCGCGGCGACTCGTAGGGGACCTCCGTTGGCTTTCCGGATTGCTCGCCGCGGTGCGCGATTGGGACGTCGTGCAGATGCAGACCTGGCCGGCAATCAAGAACGATGTACGCGTCACGCGCGGCATCGAAGTCATCGCGGAACGGATCGCAGGCGAGCGTGCACGACGCCATCGCGACTTGTGGCTTGCGTTGCGCAGCGCGCGCTTCCAGCGCCTGATGCTCGCGCTCCTGCGACGCTCCGCGAGCCAGGCGCGTGCGCGACCGGCCCGACAACTGGATGCAAATTCGTTCGTGCGCCGCGTCGTCGCGCCACTCGTCGCAGCCGTTGCGAAAGCCGATCGCCACCTCGGCGAGCGCGCGCTGCCGGAGCGGCAGCACGCACTAAGGATCGCGGCCAGGAAGCTGCGCTACGGCGCCGTGTTCTGTGCGGTCGGCTATGCGCGCCGACCGGTGTCGCGCTACCTGCGACGACTCGAGGTCCTGCAATCGGTGCTTGGCGATCTCAACGACCTGCGCGTCTCGGGCACGTTGATCGCGCAAGCGGCCGGGGCGCCCTCGCCAGCCACCCTCGCCATCGAGGATATCCTGGACGCCCGGCGGCTGGCGCTGGCCAAGCGCCTGCGGCGGGCGCGCAAGCGCTTTCGCAACGCCGTTGCGTTCTGGGAATGACGCGCCCCGGGCCGGCTGCGCAGTCGCGTTCGCAATCCAGGCCGACGCTTAAGCGGTCCCGGACTTCCGCTCGATCGCGCGTGCGAAATGCTGCGTGCACTCCGGCGGGTCAGCGCACCCGCCGCAGGTAGGCCGGCAGTTCCAGCGCCGGAGCACCGCCTTCGTTGCCGCCGCCGAGGCGCATCATCAGGTCGGCCTGTGCGGAAAACGGCGCGGTGCCCAGGGCGGCCTGGACCTTGCTCCACGTCCCGTCCGCACCGAGCTCCCAGGCGCCTTCGGTGTCTCGCAGGTAGATGTCGAGCCCTTCGGCGACCGCACGCTGGGCGAGCTCGGGGTCGCGAACCGGAAACGCGACCTCGATGCGCTTGAACAGGTTGCGTCCCATCCAGTCGGCGGAAGACAGCCAGACCGACGGCGCTCCATCGTTCTCGAAGCGCCAGACGCGGTGATGCTCGAGGAAGCGCCCCAGGATCGAGCGCACCCGGATGGTCTGCGACAGCCCCGGGACGCCGGGACGCAACGCGCATGCACCCCGGATGACCAGCTCGATCGGCACGCCTGCCCTCGACGCTGCGTACAACGCCTGGATGACACCATCGTCGACCAGCGCGTTCATCTTGGCACGGATGCCCGATGGACGTCCGGCGCGGGCGTGTCGTGCCTCGCGACGGATCATCGCGATCACCCGCGACTGCATCGTGAACGGCGCGAGCAGCATCTGCCGCAAGCGGTTTGCCTTCGCGAGGCTGGTGATGTGCAGGAACACTTCGGCCACGTCGGCGCAGATCGCGGGGTCCGCGGTCAGCAAGCCGAAATCGGTGTAGAGGCGCGTCGTGCGCGGGTGATAGTTGCCGGTGCCCAGATGCGCATAGGGGACGAGCCTAGGTCGCCCGCGCGCGTCGGCTTCGCGGCGCGTGATGAGGACGAGCTTGGCGTGCGTCTTGAGTCCGAAGATCCCGTAGACCACCTGCGCGCCAGCCTGCTCGAGCCGTTCCGCCCAGTCGATGTTGGTCTCTTCGTCGAAGCGCGCCATCAATTCGACGACGACCGTCACTTCCTTCCCCTGGCGCGCGGCCTCCACCAGCGACTCCATCAGCGCGGAATTGACGCCGGTGCGATAGACCGTCTGCTTGATCGCGAGCACGTCGGGGTCCTGCGCCGCCTTGCGGATGAACTCGACCACCGGCTCGAACGACTGGTAGGGATGGTGGAGAAGGATGTCGCGCTGGCGCATCGCGACCAGGACGTCGACCGTCGTGGGCAGCCGCGCCGGGAGACCGGGACGGAACGGAGCGTACTTGAGCGCGCCGATGTCGACCTGGTCGATCAATGCTTCGAGCCGCATGATGTTGACCGGGCCGTTGCAGTGATAGAGGTCGTCGGGCGCGAGCTCGAAGTGACGCAGCAGGAAATCGGCGAGCTGCAGGGGGCAGCCCTCGGGCAGCTCGAGGCGCACCGCGCGACCGAAATGCCGGTGCGAAAGTTCGCCCTGCAGCGCCTGCCTCAGATTCTTGACCTCCTCCTCGTCGATCCACACGTCGGCGTCGCGCGTGACGCGGAACTGCGAGTCGGCAATCACCTCGCGACCGGGGAACAGCGCAGCGATGTGGGTGTGGATGATCGATGACAGCAGCAGGAAATCGTGGCGGCCGTTGTCGCCGTGCCCCGGCATCCGGATCACCCGCGGCAGCACGCGCGGGGCGCGCAGGATGGCGATCGACGTCTCGCGTCCGAACGCGTCCGAACCCGACAGCTCGACCACGAAATTGAGCGACTTGTTGACGACCTGCGGGAAAGGATGCGCCGGATCGAGGCCGATTGGCGTCAGCAGCGGACGCACTTCTCTCGCGAAATAGTCGGCCACCCACGCTCGCTGCGCCGGCGTCCAGGCGGAGCGCCGGATCAGGCGCACGCCCGAGCGCTCGAGCGCCGGCAACACTTCGTCGTTGAGAACGCGATACTGGTCTGCGATCAGCGCCCGCACCCCGGTCCCGATCTGCCCCAGCAGCGCCCGGGCATCCTGGACCGGCATCCCGAAGCCCGGGGCGTTTTCGCGCAGCTGCTCCTTGAGGCCGGCAACCCGGATCTCGAAGAACTCGTCGAGGTTGCTCCCCACGATGCACAGAAACCGCAGGCGCTCGAGCAGCGGCACCCGCGCGTCGCTGGCGAGCGCCAACACGCGGCGGTTGAACGCCAGCGTCGACAGCTCTCGGTTGATGTGCGCGGGATGCGGAAGCACGGCGGTTTGTGGGCCGGGTTCGATGCCGGGCACCGACGGCGGGCACGGCAACCGGTCAGCGTGCATCGGTCAGGTGACGACTGCGTGACAGCGCGAGCGTCGCCCGAAGATGCCGCGCGCCCGGCGGGGATCGCTCGCCCGGGGCAGGACGGAGGATGGTGCTGGTCGGGGTGAGAGGATTCGAACCTCCGACATCTTGCTCCCAAAGCAAGCGCGCTACCGGGCTGCGCTACACCCCGAACCCGGCCATTATGCCACCCGCACCCGCCCCGCCCGCCGCTTCGGGCACGAGGGGCACCGCAGACGCTGCCAAGTCCCGGGCTCGGGAACTTCGCGCGGGCTGGTAACCTCGCAACATAGGCATTTCGCGGCAGCACCGCCGCGCGGCGCGCCGGCCGCGCCTCGCCGGCCCAACGACAAAGGATCCCCAATGACCACGCCCCGCGACGTCGTCGCCATCGTCGGAAGCCTCCGCAAGGATTCGTTCACCCGCAAGTTGGCCAACGCGTTG
>DASYXO010000195.1:0-3706 GCA_035934825.1 Casimicrobiaceae bacterium | reverse complement strand
AAACCGAATCCGAACACCAGGTAATAGGCGAGCAGCCAAAGCACCTGGAACAGGTAGGTTGCGAGCAGCGACGCCCAGTCGATGCCGCGAAAACCCGGCAGCAGTCTGCGCAGCGGCTTGACGATCCAGTCGGTCAGCGCGATCACCGCCTGCCCCAGCGGATTCCGGAACGGCGCGCGTAGGACCTGCATGACGAAGCGCAACAGCAACGCGTACGTGAACAGGCCGAACACCACGTCGATCAGGTAGGCGAGGACGGAGTTCAGCATGGCGGGACATTATACGAATGCGGCCGCAGCGCAGGTTCACGCATCGCGCCCGAACTCCTCGCCGAGCTCGCCCGCCCGGGCGGCCGCCGCCTTCACGGCATCGACGAAATGCGCGGCGACCTTCGCAGCGTCCATTGTCTCGATCGCACGAGCCGTGGTCCCGCCCTTGGACGTGACGTTGGCACGCAGCGTCGCCGGCGAATCGTCGCTTCGCATCGCGAGCCGGATGCTGCCGTCGAACGTCGCGTAGGCGAGCCGTCGCGCGTCGTCCTCGTTGAATCCGAGCTCGCGCGCCGCCCGCTCCAGCGCCTCGAGGAAATAGAACACATAGGCGGGTCCGCTGCCCGAGACGCCGGTCACCGCGTCGAGGCGCTGCTCGTCGTCGAGCCTGATCACCTCGCCGCAGGCGCCGAGTATCTCCGCCGCGCTCGCCGCATGGCTGCGCGCCTCGGGCATCGCCCAGACGCCGCTGATTCCCGCGCCGACCAGCGCGGGCGTGTTGGGCATCGCCCGCACGATCCGCGCGTAACCGCCGAGCCAGCGCGACAGGTCCGCGCAACGAACGCCCGCGGCGATCGTCAGCACCCATGGCACCGGCGCGATCGACGGCGCCAGCGCGATTGCTGCCTCGCGCATCTGCTGCGGCTTGACGGCAAACACGACGACGTCTGCGCTTTCGATCGCGGGTGCCGTGCACGCGGCGTGCAGCGCCAGCCCCGGAAAGCGGACGGCGAGACGCTCGCGCTGCGCGGGCAGCGGCTCGACGATGCGGAACTCGGCAGCGCTCGCGCCTTTCGCGATCAATCCCCCGATGATGGCGGACGCCATGTTGCCGCCGCCGATGAAGACGATTCGCCTCATGCCGGAATCCCGGCGCGAGTGCAGGTCAATCCCGTCATGTCCGCGTTCCGTTTCCGATGAGCATGGTCCGCATCAATTCGCCGGCCTCGCGCCGAAGATGGCGATGCCGACCCGGACCTCGGTGGCCCCTTCCTCGATGGCGATCTCGAGGTCCGCCGACATGCCCATCGACAGAGTGTCGACGGGCAGGCCCGCGGCCCGACACGCGTCGTAGCAACCGCGCAACCGCCGGAACTGCGCCCGCAGCGCGGCGGCATCGGCGGTCGGCGCCGGGATTCCCATGATGCCGCGGATGCGCAATCGGGGCAGGGAGGCGACCAATTGCGCCAGTCCCAGGGCATCCGCGGGCATGCAACCGCTCTTGGACGCTTCGCCGCTGACATTGACCTGAACCAGGACGTCGAGCGGGCCCCGCGCCCAGGGCCGCGCCGCTGACAGGCGCTCGGCGATGCCGGCCCGGTCGACAGACTCGATCCAATCGAACGAAGCTGCCGCGGTGCGGGCCTTGTTGCTCTGCAGCGGCCCGATCATGTGCCATTCGATGTCGCGAAGGTCGGCCAACAAGGCGCGCTTGCCGCCGGCCTCCTGCACGTAGTTCTCCCCGAAGGCGCGCTGACCCAGCGCGTGGACGGCGCGCACCGCCCCGGCCGGGAATGTCTTGGAAACCGCCAGCAGGCGCACCGACCCGGCGCCCCGCCCGGCCGCCCGCTCGGCAGCTGCGATGCGCCCGATCGTGGCTTGCCATGCCTTTTCATAGTGACCCATAATGGGTTCGGCAGCGGCATCGGATCGCTGGCACATGTATTGCATACTACAGCGCGTTTGGTAAAGAATCCAAGGCCGGCAGGCGTCCGAAACTGCGGGAAAACTGCCGGATATGACACCAATCGCGCCGCCGTCGGGGCTGCGCATGGAGAACCCATGAGCATCACGCTTCGGCCCATCAGCGACGTCACGCCAACGGGCACGATCCACGGTGGAAAGCCCGGTCGGGAGGCCGGCTCCTGAGATGGATATCACCGAGCTGCTCGCGTTCGCCGTCAAGAACAAGGCCTCCGACCTGCATTTGTCGGCGGGGCTTCCGCCGCTGATCCGCGTCCACGGCGACATCCGGCGCATCAACCTGCCGCCGATGGAGCACGAGGACGTGCACGCCATGGTGTACGACATCATGAGCGACTCGCAGCGGAAGATGTACGAGGAATTCCTGGAATGCGACTTCAGCTTCGCAGTCCCCAACCTCGCGCGCTTCCGTGTCAACGCCTTCAACCAGCAGCGCGGCGCCGCGGCGGCGTTCCGGACCATCCCGTCCAAGGTGCTTTCGCTCGAGGAACTCAACGCGCCGAAGATCTTCGCCGATCTCACCAACCGGCCGCGCGGACTGATCCTGGTCACCGGACCCACCGGCTCGGGCAAGTCGACGACGCTCGCCGCGATGGTCAACCACGTGAACGAGAATGAATTCGGCCACATCCTCACCATCGAGGACCCGATCGAGTTCCTGCACGAATCCAAGAAATGTCTGATCAACCAGCGCGAGCTCGGACCGCACACGCTTTCCTTTCCCAACGCCCTGCGCGCGGCGCTGCGCGAGGATCCCGACTACATCCTCGTCGGCGAAATGCGCGACCTGGAGACGATCCGACTGGCGCTGACGGCCGCCGAGACCGGCCACCTGGTGTTCGGGACGCTGCACACGAGCTCGGCGGCGAAGACGGTCGACCGGATCATCGACGTGTTCCCGGCGGCCGAAAAGGACATGGTGCGCGCGATGCTGTCCGAGTCGCTGGTCGCCGTCGTTTCGCAGACGCTGCTCAAGACCAAGGACGGCCAGGGGCGCGTCGCTGCGCACGAGATCATGGTCGGCACGCCTGCCATTCGCAACCTGATTCGCGAGAACAAGGTGGCGCAGATGTATTCGACGATCCAGACCGGTCAGGCACTGGGGATGCAAACGCTCGACCAATGCCTGATCGAGCTGGTGCGCCGCAACGTCGTATCGGCGCCCGAGGCGCGCCATCGCGCGGTCAACAAGGAAATGTTCGGCGCAGCCTGACGCTGCTGCGACGCCGAGACCGGAGGTTGCCCATGGAACGCGAGAACGCGACCAAGTTCATCCACGATCTGCTCGACCTGCTGGTCAAGCAGAACGGGTCCGACCTGTTCATCACCGCGGGATTCCCTCCCGCGATCAAGATCGACGGCAAGATCGGGCCCGTGTCCAAGACGGCGCTGACGCCGCAGCACTCGATCGAGCTCGTGCGCAGCGTGATGAACGACAAGCAGGCGTCCGAATTCGAGTCGACCAAGGAGTGCAACTTCGCGATCAGCCCGCCGGCGATCGGGCGCTTCCGCGTCAATGCGTTCGTCCAGCAGGGCCGCGTCGGCATGGTCCTGCGTACGATCGTTACCGACATCCCCAAGTTCGAGGAACTCGGCCTGCCGCCCGTGCTGAAGGACGTGATCATGTCCAAGCGCGGCATCATGTTGTTCGTCGGCGCGACGGGCGCGGGCAAATCGACGTCGATGGCGTCGCTCCTCGGCTACCGCAACGAGAACAGCTACGGCCACATCAT
>DASYXO010000356.1:0-5779 GCA_035934825.1 Casimicrobiaceae bacterium | reverse complement strand
CACCGGAATCAGTTTCATGTCCTTGTCGAAGCCGAACAGGCCCTCGTAGAACGATTTGGCCATCGCCTGCGACAGCGTGTCGTTCGCGTCGTAGGGATCGGTCGTCGTGAAGGTCGACGCGACCGCAAAGACGACGTCCTTGGTCGCCAGCGCTGGCGTGGTGGCGACAGCCAGCAGGGCGATCGAGAAAATGGACAGGCTGCGGAGGATCGGTCTCATCATGGGACTTCCCTAGTAGGCGCCGCCGACACGATGCATAGCGACGAAGTGTCCTGGGGCGATCTCGGCGAGCGGCGCGACTTGCGGCTCGTCGCCGACCTCTCGTACCGGGCTCGGTATCTCCTCGGATGATAGCGCCCGTTCGCGCCTGCGCTTCGCGGGATCTGCAACCGGGACGGCCGCCATCAACCTGCGTGTGTACGGATGGCGTGGATCCTCGAACACTGCGCGACGCGGGCCGATCTCGACGATCTGGCCGAGGTACATGACCGCGACCCGGTGGCTCACGCGCTCCACCACCGCCATGTCGTGGGAAATGAACAGGTAGGCGATGCCGAACTCGAACTGCAGGTCGAGGAGCAGGTTGACGATCTGCGCCTGGATCGACACGTCGAGCGAGGACACCGCCTCGTCGGCGACGATGATCTGCGGCTGCAGGGCGAGCGCCCGCGCGATCGCGATCCGCTGGCGCTGGCCGCCCGAGAATTCGTGCGGATAGCGCCGGGCGTGGTCGGGTCCGAGGCCAACGCGCCCGAGCAGCCACGCGACGCGCTCCTCGGCTTCGCGCCGGCTGGCGATGCCGTGGATGTACAGCGGCTCGGCGATCGAGAACCCGACGGTGAGCCGCGGGTCGAGTGACGCGAACGGGTCCTGGAATACCATCTGCATGTCGCGGCGCAGCGGTCGCAGGTCGTCGCCGGAGAGCTTGGTGATGTCGCGTCCGTCGAACAGGATGCTGCCACCCGCGATCTGGGCGAGGCGCAACAGCGAGCGCCCGGTCGTCGACTTGCCACAACCCGATTCGCCGACCAGCGCCAGCGTCTCGCCCGCGGCGAGATCGAAGCTCACCTGCTCGACCGCGTGGACGCGGCGGCGCACACGCCCGAGGAATCCCGACCTGACGTCGAAGCGTGTCGTGAGCCCGCGCACCCGCAGCAGTGGCGCGCTGCCGGGCGCTGCCACCGCGGGTCGCGGCCCCGCAGGGGTGGCGATCGCAGCGGAAGATCCCGGTGCGAATCCGTCGGTCGCCAGCGGCGTGCCGGATGGCGGTGCTCGCGCGGTACCCGGCGCCAGCGGAAACTTGCATGGCGCGTCTTCGCCTCGCAGCGCGCCCAAGCGCGGCACTGCCGCAAGCAGCGCCCGGGTATAGGGCTTCGCCGGCGCCGCGAATATCGATTCGGCCGTACCTTCCTCGACCTTCTCGCCCCGGTGCATGACGACGACCCGATCGGCGACCTCGGCGACGACGCCCATGTCGTGGGTGATGAACATCACTGCCATGTGCATCTCGTCCTGCAGCATGCGGATCAGCGTCAGGATCTGCGCCTGGATGGTCACGTCCAGCGCGGTCGTCGGCTCGTCGGCGATCAGCAGCGCCGGGCGACACGACAGCGCCATCGCGATCATCACGCGCTGGCGCATGCCGCCGGAGAGCTGGTGCGGATAGCGATCGCTCACCGATCGCGCATCTGGGATGCGCACCTGCTCCAGCATCCGCAGCGCCTCGGCACGCGCGCCGGAGGCGTCCTTTCGCTGGTGGAGCCGGATCGATTCGGCGATCTGCTCGCCGACCGGGAACACCGGGTTCAGCGAGGTCATCGGCTCCTGGAAGATCATCGCGATCTCCGCGCCGCGGATGGCGCGCAGCGTGGCGTTGTCGACGCTCGCAAGGTCGATCCGGCTTCCGCCCGGGCGTGCGAACAGCATGCACCCGGCGGCGATCCTGCCGCCGCCATGCTCGACCAGGCGCATGATCGACAGCGCAGTGACCGATTTGCCCGAGCCCGATTCGCCAACCACCGCGACCGTCTCGCCCCGAGCGATCCCGAAGGAAAGGTTGCGCACCGCAGTGACGACGCGATCGGTCGTCGCGAACTCGACCGAGAGTCTGTCGACCCGCAGCACGGATGCGTCCGGGATGTCGTGGATCAAGGGGGCGGCACGGGGCGTGAAGTCCCGCATTATCGAAGGCCGCCTTCCCGTCGGCAACGCGCGGGCCGCCATCGGGCCCACGCCGTGGCGGGGACGCCCCGCCTATGCCTTCTCGGGTTCGGGCACCTGCGGCTTTCGCAGCAATGCGGGGACCGGGCGCGCCTTGCCCGCCGCGTGGCCCTGCGCGCGATGGCCGCCGATCGGGCCACTGCCCGGGGCGGGCGCGTCCGGCCGCGCGACGAGCGGCTGGTCGGGATTCCTGGCGTAGGCGGCTTCGCGCTCGGCGCGTCGCGCGTCGCCGTAGCCCGGTGCCTTCGCGCGTGGGGCGCCCGGCTCGCGCCTTGGTTCACCACTGGCACCGCGCCCGCGGGGTTCGCGCCGCCCGTCGCTTTCGCCGCCGAGCTCGCGGGCAACGCCCTGCGCGCGTGGCGCCTGCCGCCTGCGCGTTCCGGCTGCCGGGGACTCGGCGCGGGAAATCCGCGAGGACGCTGCGGCGGCCGCGTCGAAGCCCTCCAGGGTTGCGATGACGATCTTCCTCTTCAGCAGCCTCTCGATCTCCGCGAGGTGCTTCTCCTCCTCCGGGGCGACCAGCGAAACCGCCTCGCCCGTCGCACCGGCGCGTCCGGTACGGCCGATCCGGTGTATGTAATCCTCGGGGACGTGCGGCATCTCGTAGTTGATCACCAGGGGCAGGTCGTCGATATCGAGGCCGCGTGCCGCAACGTCGGTTGCGACCAGCACCTGCAGCTTGCCTTCCTTGAACTTTGCCAGCGCTTCGAGGCGCGCCGCCTGCGTCTTGTCGCCGTGGATCGCCGATGTCTCGAGCCCGTCGCGCTCGAACTGGCGGGCGAGCCGCGATGCACCGTGCTTGGTGCGCACGAAGCAGAGCACCTGCCACACGTTGCGCGACTTCACGAGGTGCGTGACGAAGGCGCGCTTCGCGTCCTGCGGCAGCCGATACGCGCTCTGCGAGACGGTCTCGGCGGCGGTATTGCGCAGCGCGACCTCGATCAGCCGCGGGGCGTTCAGGAGCTCATCGGCCAGACGCTTGATGTCGTTCGAGAACGTCGCGGAGAACAGCAGGTTTTGGCGCTTGGCGGGCAGCAGGGCCATGATGCGCTTGATGTCGGGAATGAATCCCATGTCGAGCATCCGGTCGGCCTCGTCGAGGACGAAGATCTCGACCTGTCCCAGGTTGACGCTTTTCTGCTCGATGTGATCGAGCAGGCGCCCGGGAGTGGCGACCAGGATTTCCACACCGCCGCGAACGATCGGCAGCTGCTGGCGGATGTCGACCCCGCCGTACACGCAGGTCGAGCGCAGGTTGGTGTGCTTGCCGTATTCGCGGATCGACTCCTCGACCTGGATTGCGAGCTCGCGCGTCGGCGCGAGAATCAGCGCGCGCACCGGATGCCGTGCTGGCGAAGGGCTCGCGTTCGCGTAGGCGGACAGCTTCTCGAGGATCGGGAGGCCGAAACCCGCGGTCTTTCCGGTTCCCGTCTGGGCGCCGCCCATGATGTCGTTGCCCGCCAGTACTTCGGGAATGGCCTGCGCCTGAATGGGTGTGGGGGTCGTGTAGCCGGCTTCGGTGATCGCCCGCAAGATCTCGGGGCGCAAGCCGAGCTCGGAAAAGCTCGTCGCGTTCATGAATGCTCCTGGTACGCGGCCTACCGCCCTGGGGCGGTTTCCGGTCCAGGCAGCGAAGTACGTTGCTTGGGATCGCAGTCGCTGCGGCGCCTGGCCCCGATACCGCAGGACCCTCGCCGCGTCGCGCGGGGTGGGCGGTGACCGGAACGTCCGCCCGAGTCCGAAGTATAGCCTAAGTTACGGATTTTTCAAAATTTTGTGGTCGAAATCGTCAATAATCGACTACAATGGATGGTTTTTCGCGGCCCCGCCTTTGCCGGAGTTTCGCGGCCCCGCCTTTGGCGGTGCTCCTGCGGCGTCGCAACCGCGGCTTTCCACCAGCGGCACCCGATCATGACCGAGCAACGCCTGGACCTGCGCAACATCGCGATCATCGCCCACGTCGATCACGGCAAGACGACGCTCGTCGACAAGCTGCTCGTGCAGGCGGGCACCTTCGCCCGCCACCAGCACGTCGGCGAGCGGATGATGGACAGCAACGACATCGAGCGCGAGCGCGGGATCACGATATTCGCCAAGAACTGCGCGATTCGCTATGCGAGCGGCGCCACGATCACCCACATCAACATCGTCGATACGCCGGGGCACGCCGACTTCGGCGGCGAGGTCGAGCGTGTGCTGGGGATGGTCGACGGCGTGCTGTTGCTGGTCGATGCGGTCGAAGGTCCGATGCCGCAGACCCGTTTCGTCACGCTGAAGGCGCTCGCGCTGGGCTTGCGCCCGATCGTCGTCGTGAACAAGATCGATCGCCCCGGCGCGCGACCCGAATGGGTCGTCAACCAGACCTTCGATCTGTTCGACCGGTTGGGCGCCAGCGACGAGCAGCTGGACTTCCCGGTCGTCTATGCTTCGGCGCTGAACGGATGGGCGACGCTCGACGTCAATGTCGCGAAGTCTCCCCCACCTCCGGCCCCTTTCCCGCAAGCGGGAGAGGAGGGCAGGACAGCCACGGCGGAGGGCCGCGACATGCGCCCGCTGTTCGAGACGATCCTCCAGCACGTTCCCGCCCCGGCCGGCGACGTCGCTGCACCGCTGCAATTCCAGGTCAGCGCGCTCGACTACTCGAGCTACGTCGGACGCCTCGGCATCGGTCGCATCCGCCGCGGCAGCCTGGCTGCGGGCCAGGAAGTCGCGGTGCTCGACCGGCCGCTCGCCGAGGGGGCGATGCCGGTGCGCGCGCGCGTCGGCCAGATCTTCATGTTCGAGGGGCTGAACCGCGTTCCGGTCGAGCGCGCGGCTGCGGGCGACATCGTGCTCGTGACCGGGATCGAAGACCTTACCATCGGCACGACGCTCGCCGCGATCGAGCGACCGGAGGCGCTGCCGCCGATCGCCGTCGACGAGCCCACGCTGTCGATGTATTTCCAGGTGAACACGTCGCCGCTCGCGGGTCGCGAGGGCAAGTACGTGACCTCGCGCAACCTGCGCGACCGCCTCGCGCGCGAGCTGCTCACCAACATGGCACTTCGCGTCGAGGACACCGGGGACACCGACGCGTTCCAGGTGTCCGGTCGCGGCGAGCTGCACCTGACGATCCTGATCGAGAACATGCGCCGCGAGGGCTACGAGCTCGCGGCGTCGCGTCCGCGCGTCGTGACCCGCGAGATCGCCGGCGAGATCTGCGAGCCGTGGGAGTCGCTGTCGGTCGACGTCGAGGAGCAGCACCAGGGCGCCGTGATGGAGGCCCTGGGCGTTCGGCGCGGCGAGCTCACGAACATGGAGTCCGACAGCCTGGGCCGCACGCGTCTCGAGTACCGGATCCCGGCGCGCGGATTGATCGGTTTCCAGGGCGAGTTCATGAACCTGACACGCGGCACCGGGCTGATGAGCCACGTGTTCGACAGCTATACTCCCGTCAAGGGGGACATCCCCGAGCGGCGCAATGGCGTGCTGGTCTCCCAGGAGGACGGCGAGGCGGTGGCGTACGCATTGTGGAAGCTGCAAGAGCGCGGGCGGATGTTCGTCTCCCCCGGTGACAAGC
>DASYXO010000106.1:0-8571 GCA_035934825.1 Casimicrobiaceae bacterium | reverse complement strand
TCGGCACCCTCTACACCAAGCCGCTCGAGTTCATGCAGAACGCGATCGACTGGTCGCTGCAGGACCCCGGCCTGCTCGCACTGCGGGGCCGCACCCAGCTCGCGCGCACGCTGACGCCGATGCCCGAGCGCGAGCAGCGAGCGTGGGAGTACGCGAACTACGCGCTCGCGCTGGTCGGACTGCTGATCGTGTGGTTCTGGCGCAGACAGGTGGGCAGGGCCGACCGCCGGCGCTACCAGCGCATACTCGCGGAGGTCCAGGCGTGAAAAAGACCATCTCGTTGCTCGGCGCACTGCTGGTCGCGCAGCTGCTGCTCGCATTCGGCTTGAGCTTCACCGGTCCCAGGCTGTCGGCCCGCAGCGCCGACAAGCCCCTGTTCTCGCTGGGGGGCAGCAAAGTCGACAGGATCACCATCGAAGGCCCGCACCAGGACAAGATCGTGCTCGCCAAGGCAGGTGGCGCCTGGCAGCTCCCCGACGAAGGCAATTTTCCTGCGGACCAGGCGCGCGCCGACGCACTGGTGAAGACGCTCGAAGGCCTCAAGGAAGGCATGCCTGTCGCGACGACGTCGCAGGCACTCGCGCGCTTCAAGGTCGGCGACGACCGCTTCGATCGTCGCATCACGCTGGCCGGCGCAGGCAAGACGCTGGCGACGCTCTACTTCGGCACCTCACCGTCGATGCGCGAGATCCACGCGCGTCGCTCCGGACAGCGCGATGTCTACTCGGTGGCGTTCGCCACCTACCAGGCCCCGGCGAAGGCCGAGAGCTGGGTAGACAAGGCGATCCTGCAGGTCCCGAAGAAGGACATCGAGGCGATCAACGTCGCGGGCTTGCACATCGCCCGCGTGGCGCCGCCGCCAGCGCCTGGCTCCAACGCCGCCCGGCCCGGGTGGGAGGCAACGGGCCTGGCCACGGGACAGGCGCTCGACACCGGAGCCGCCGACAAGCTCGCCGGCCTGCTCGCCGGCCTGCGCATCGGCAGCGTGCTGGGCAAGGACGCGAAACCCGATTACGGTCTCGATCACCCGGTGCTGACGCTCTCGCTGGTCAAGGCCGGCGGGCAGAACATCGGGTACGCACTGGGAAAGGGAAAGGACGGCAAGACCTACACCCTCAAGGCCTCGACGCGCGACGAATATTTCCGCCTTCCAGACTACGCCGCCTCGCCGTTGCTCGACGCGGCGAGGCGCGACAAGCTGCTGGCAGCATCGGAAGCGTCGCACGCGCCCGCGGCGAAGCTCGGCAAGCCCGCGGCGAAGCTCGGCAAGCCGGTCGCAAAAGGTTGATGGGCCCCCCTTTTCGCGCCAAGATGCGCTCGATCGCCTGACGCTCCCCGGGCGCGCGAATTCGGGAGCAAGCCCCGGAGTGCGCCGTCACGCCGGGAGGTCCAGACTCCGGCCATCGATCGCCGATGACCGGAAAGGATCCCGATGAACATGACCGCCCGAGCCGAATTTCTCGCCGCCGCGACCGTCACGGACCCGCGCTGGGCCAGCGTCGCCACGCGCGACCCGAACCAGGACGGGCGCTTCGTCTACTCGGTGCGCACGACCGGCGTGTACTGCCGTCCGTCCTGCGGCGCACGCATGCCGCGGCCGGGGAACGTCGCCTTCCACGCCACGCCTGCGGACGCCGAGCGCGCCGGCTTCCGGCCGTGCAGGCGCTGCAAGCCCGACCAGGCACCGCTCGCCACGCGCAATGCCATGAAGGTGGCGGCGCTGTGCAGGCTCATCGAAAGCGCCGAGCGCGCACCTTCCCTCGACGAGCTCGCGCGCCATGCCGGCTCGAGCGTCCACCACCTGCACCGGATGTTCAAGTCGGTCACCGGGCTCACGCCCAGGGCCTGGGCCGCGGCGCATCGCGCGAAGCGCGTGCGCGCCGAGCTCGATCGCGGGGCGAGCGTCACCGCTGCGATCTACGGCGCCGGCTACGGCTCCAGCGGGCGGTTCTACGAGGAATCCGACCGGCTGCTCGGGATGACGCCCTCGAGCTATCGTGCAGGCGGCGCCGACACCGCCATCCGCTTTGCCGTCGGCCTCTGCTCGCTGGGTTCGATCCTGGTCGCGGCGGCCGGGCGCGGCGTATGCGCGATCCTGCTGGGCGATGATCCCGGCGCGCTGACGCGCGAGCTGCAGGACCGCTTCCCCCGCGCGCGGCTGATCGGGGGCGACACGCAATTCGAGGCTCTGGTCGCGAAAGTCATCGGCTTCGTCGAGGCACCGCGACTGGGACTCGACCTGCCACTCGACCTGCGTGGCACCGCATTCCAGCAGCGGGTCTGGCAGGCGCTGCGCGCGATCCCCGCGGGCGAGACTGCGAGTTATTCCGAAGTCGCACGGCGCATCGGTGCGCCGAAATCGGTGCGCGCCGTTGCGCAGGCCTGCGCCGCCAATGCGCTGGCAGTCGCGATTCCCTGCCATCGCGTCGTGCGCAATGACGGCGCATTGTCGGGTTATCGCTGGGGAATCGAGCGCAAGCGTGCACTGCTCGACCGCGAGGCGCGAGAAGATCCAAACGCCGCCGCTTGAACGCCGCGGACGCAGGCGGCGCGATCGTCAACCGCCGAGCACGAGGCTGCGCACCCGCCGCGATGCCGCGATCTCGCCCCGGGCGAAGATCTCGTGGTTGGACTCGATCGATTTCGGCTCGTAGAGGAAGTTGACCATCAGGCCGAGCGACTCCCGCAGGCCTCTCCTCGATGCGTTCGCCAGCCAGTCGATGCGCTCCAGCCGCGCCCCGTTGTGCAGATGGAAGCGCGCCACCGGATCGCGCGCCGGCTCGCCGTCGTCGCCGGGCTGCAGCAGGTAGGTGGCGCACAGCGCGGTCAGTGGCTCCTTCAATCGGGCGAGGCGCCCGACCGCGCTCTCCGGATCGGCGGCGATCCGGGTGACGTCACTGCCGAGTTCCGCAGCGACGGCCTTCAGCGCCTGCGCCAGCGCAGGCGGCACAGGTGCATCCGGGGCGTCCCGCTTGACCTGGCGGTTGAGCCAGGCGCCGAAGCCGGGGATCGGCGACAGCGTGCAGAACATCTTGAGGCGCGGGAACTCGCGCGACAATACCTCGACGACGCTCTTGATGAGGAAGTTGCCCAGCGACACGCCGCGCAGGCCGGGCTGGCAGTTGCTGATCGAATAGAAGACCGCCGTCGTCGCGCGCTGGGGATCGCCGGCCGCCGATTGCGCGTCGAGCAGCGGCGCCACGGCGTCGGCCATGCGGTCGATCAGCGCTACTTCGACGAAGATCAGCGGCTCGTCGGGAAGCGCGGGATGAAAGAACGCGAAGCATCGCCGATCGACCTCCAGCCGCCGGCGCAGGTCGTTCCATCCGCGAATCTCGTGCACCGCCTCGTGGACGATGATCTGCTCGAGCAGATAGGCGGGGCTGCGCCAGTCGACCCGGACCATCTGCAGGAAGCCCGGGTTGAACCACGACGACAGCAGATGTCGGAAGTCGGCATCGACCGCCTCGAGCTCGCGCTGCTCGCCCTTGAGCTCCAGCAGCCGTTCGCGCATCTGCAGGATCGTCCCGGTGCCGCCCGGCGCGCGATTCAACCGCCGCAGCAATTCCTGGCGCGGCGGCTCGGCGACCGTGCCGAGCCGAAGCAGGTTGGCGGCCGTAGGATCCGCCGCGTAAGCCCTTGCGGCAGCGGTGACCTCGGCCGGGTCGGGCGAGAACTCCGCGAGCAGGCCGCAGACGAATCGCCCCTGGTTCCGCTTGTCGAGCGCGCGGTACTGGTCGAGCGTGAGTTTGGCGAGCGACACGCCCGCGGCCTCGCCGCGCTCGGTCAGCAGCTTCCGGCAGCCCTGAACGAGGCGCCGGACGCGCAGTCCGTCGCCGGCGATCGCCGCGGCGCGTTTGTGGACGGATTCGAACATGGGCAGGGCAGGAGGCAGGCGCTGACGGCACGCGTCACGGAATCCATCGTCGCATCGTCAGTCAGCAATTATGCCCCGCGGAACCGGCGAATGCCGCCGATGAACGGGTGTGGCCGCTTGCGGGGCGCTCGCATCGGCGGCGCAAATGCGGCACCATACTCCCTTCGTTTCGGCTGGCTCCTTCGCACCCATGGACCCCCTCATCCGCACGATCCTGATCGGCTTCGCCGTCGGGCTGGTCGCCAAATTCATGACCGCCGGACGCGCAGCCGGCGCCTTCATCGCCAGCGTCCTGGTCGGCATCGTCGGCGCGGTCGCTTCGACGTACGTGGGCAGGGGGTTCGGGATCTACCCCGCGGGAGAGTCGGCCGGCGCCGTGGGTGCTCTGATCGGCGCCGTGCTGCTGGTCGTTCTCTATCACCTGATCGTACCGCGCAAGAACTACTGAAGGCACAGCGCGACCCGCACGGCGACCCGCTCGTCCGCAGACCGCTACCGCCTGAAATCGCGGAAACCGGCGGCGCGCGCCAGGTCCGCCTTCACGTCCTCTCGACTGCGCTCGTAGACGATTTCGCGCCCACCAACGTTGCCGACATAGGCCGAGCTGTTGCGCGTGAGCGTCAGGTCGCATCGCACGTTGTGGACGCCTTCCCCGAGCACCACCGTGATGACGTCCAGCCTCTTGTTCAGAACCACGACCTCGAGCGTCTGGCCGGTGCTCGTGACGCGTACCTCTATCTTTTCGTCGTTCATGTGAATTTCACTTTGGTTACGGGCGACTGCCGCTGCCGGCGCTCGTCCAGAGTAGCCTGCCGCCGATGAAAGGGCAACGAACAGCGGGTGTGCCGCCAATCAGGCCGCCTGTCCCGCCGCATGCCCGGAGGACCACGCCCACTGGAAGTTGTAGCCGCCCAGCCACCCGGTGACGTCGACGACCTCGCCGATGAAATAGAGGCCGGGTACGCGCGTCGCGGCCAT
Source organism: Casimicrobiaceae bacterium (assembly GCA_035934825.1). GTDB lineage: Bacteria > Pseudomonadota > Gammaproteobacteria > Burkholderiales > Casimicrobiaceae > VBCG01. The sequence continues at coordinate 3,716 of DASYXO010000106.1, read as the reverse complement.
GGTCCTCGAGGACAGGTCGCGCGTGTCGACGCCGCCCAGGGTGACTTCGGCCTTGCGGTAGCCGAGCGTACCCGACGGCAGCACCTCCCAATGGTTCAACTGTGCGCCGATGGTTCGCAGGCGCTCGTCCCCGAGCTCGCGCATCGGCATCGCGACGCCGTGGGCTGCGCACCACTGCTGCGCGAGGCGCCGGGGAAGCTGCTCGCCAAGCAGGGTGTCGAGCCGGGCTGCCGATCGCGCCTGTGCGCGCAGCCACGCGGCGGCATCGAAGCCCGGCAGCAGATCGATCGCCAGTGGCTCGCGGCCATTCCAGCAGGACGATGCCTGGAGGATCGCGGGGCCCGAAAGCCCGCGGTGCGTGAACAACAGGTGTTCGCGGAAACGCCCGGCGCCGCAGGCCACCTCGGCATCGACCGAGATGCCGGAGAGGTCCCCGTAGCGCGCCAACGCGTCGGGGGCAAACGCGAGCGGCACCAGCGCCGGCCGGGTCGGCACGATCGCCAACCCGAACTGCTCGGCGATCCGGTACCCGAACGGCGTGGCGCCGAGCTTCGGCACCGTGAGGCCCCCGGTCGCGATCACCAGCGACGCGCAGCGCACGCCGCCCTGCGTCGTCGCAAGCGCGAAGCCGCCCCCTTCGCGCGCGATGCCTTCCACCGCGCAGGGCATGCGCCATTGCACATGGCCGCGTTCGCATTGCGCCTCGAGCATTGCGATGATGTCGAGCGAGGACCGATCGCAGAAGAGCTGGCCGAGGGTCTTCTCGTGCCAGGCGATGCGGTAGCTCTCGACGAGGCGCACGAACTGCGCGGGCGTGTAGCGCGCGAGCGCCGAGCGGCAGAAATCGGGGTTTTGCGACAGATAGTTCGCCGGTCCGGCGTAGACATTCGTGAAGTTGCAGCGGCCTCCCCCGGAGATCCTGATCTTTTCGCCGACGACCTGATAGTGCTCGATCAGGAGCACCCGGCGGCCGCGCTGCCCGGCCTGCGCTGCGCACATCATGCCGGCGGCACCTGCGCCGACGACGACGACATCCACCGTCACCGTCAAGTCGTTTCCCTGCGGGTCGCCGTAGGCGCGTTCCTACACGAGAGCGGGTGCCAGTCCGGTACCTCCGATCGCGCCATTGCGCCTAGTATTGGCGGCGAGGCGGTCGATGTCGAAGCGGCAATCGAATGGGAGGACACAGGATGCGTACCGTACTGATCGCGTTGTCCATGCTGGTGTGCTCGATCACGTCCGCGCTTGCCCAGGTGAGCGTCAACATCGCGGTTCCCGGGGTCAGCATAGGATTCAACGTGCCGGCATATCCACGACTGGTGCCGGTGCCCGGCTACCCGGTCTACTATGCCCCGAGCCTGGGTGTGAACTACTTCTTCTACGACGGCATGTACTGGGTGTATCAGTACGACAACTGGTATGCAAGCTCCTGGTACAACGGACCGTGGGAGCTCGTGAGCCCGGACTACGTCCCGCTGGTCATCCTTCGCGTCCCGGTGCGCTACTACCGGCGTCCTCCCGCGTATTTTCGCGGTTGGGCCCTCGGCGCTCCGCCGCGCTGGGGCGAGCATTGGGGCAATTCCTGGGAGCAGAACCACCGCGACTGGGACCGGCGAGACCGCCGCGCCGTGCCCGCGCGAGCCCCGTTGCCGATGTACCAACGGCAGTTTTCCGGCAACCGATATCCGCCCGCGCCTCAACAGCGCACCCTGGAGTCGCGCAACTACCGCTACCAGCCGCGCGACCCGGTCGTCCGCCAGCGCTACGAAGCGCAGCGCGGACGTCCCGGTCCCCAGATGGCATCCCCCCATGGAAGAGCGCCTGAGCAGAATCGCGAGCGCGGTCCGGGTCCCGGCCAGGGACGGGGGCCCGAGCACGGACACGATCATGGGAATTAGCCGGGTGATGGTTTATCCTCGCCCGGATGCCGCTGTTCCGACAGCTCTTCGACCCCCAATCGTCGACCTATAGCTATCTGCTGGGCGATCGCGCGACGGGCGAGGCGATCCTGATCGATCCCGTCTTCGAGCAGGCGGCGCGCGACGCCGCGCTGCTGCGGGAGCTGGGCCTGCGCCTGGCCGCGACCGTCGATACCCACGTCCACGCCGATCACGTGACCGGGGCATGGCTGCTGCGCAAGCGCCTCGGAGCAAAGATCGCCATCTCGGCGGCAAGCGGCGCACAGGGCGCGGACATCCGGCTCGCCGACGGCGATCACGTTGTCTTTGGGGAGCGCCATGTCACGGCGCTCGCGACGCCCGGTCACACCAATGGCTGCATGTCGCTCGTGCTGGACGACGAAAGCATGGCCTTCACCGGCGATGCGCTCCTGATCCGCGGTTGCGGGCGCACCGACTTCCAGCAGGGCAACGCGCGCAGCCTCTACCGATCGATCAAGACGCGCATCTTCACGCTGCCTGACGACTGCGTGCTCTGGCCCGCGCACGATTACCGCGGGTTGACCGCGACCAGCGTGGGCGAGGAGAAGCTGCACAATCCGCGTCTGGGCGGCAACATCTCGGAGGCCGATTTCGTCGGCTACATGCAGAATCTCGGCCTGCCCCATCCGAGACAACTCGACGTGGCGGTGCCTGCCAACATGGTGTGCGGCCGACCCGCCGACGAAGGCGTCGCGACCGACGACCCGGGCTGGGCGCCGCTGACCTTCACCTTCGCCGGTTTCTGGGAGATCGAGCCCACGTGGGTGGAGGAGCACGCTGCCGGATTGCAGATCGTCGACGTGCGCGAGGCGGACGAGTTCGCCGGACCTTACGGCCATATCGCCGGCGCCCGGCTGCTCCCGCTCGGCGATCTGGCGAAACGCGCCGGGGAGCTCGCGAAGGAGCCACCCGTGGTCACCGTCTGCCGCTCGGGGGCACGCTCGGCGCAGGCGGCGGTGATGTTGCGGAAAGCGGGCTTCGAGAAGGTCGCCAACCTGGCCGGCGGCATGCTGCGCTGGCGCGCCCAGAACCTGCCGGTCCGGGGCGCGCGCGACTGAACGACGGCAGGCGACGGCGAAGGCGTCAGCGCGTTCCGGCGTGAGGCCGACGCGCCGCGGTCTGCCGATCATGACCACGCCGTCGGTGCCGACATGGTGGCACCCCTGCCGATTCCGTCGACGAACCGATGCACCGGCAGCATGACTTCGGTGCGCTCCGATGCGAACGCCGGCGTGGCGGCCAGCGTCTCGCGGGCGGTCGCGAAACGAGGATGAGTCGAGTCCCGAGCGCTCGGGCACCGCGCTGAACTTCGACGACGCGGTGCAGTGCCGTTGACAGCGTTGCACACGGGCGTTACGGTGGACGGTCGCGGGGATGCGGTTCTGCGTCGCAGACCACGGGCTCTCCTCCGCACGTAATCAGATCCTCGCTTCGGTAGCCGGTACGCTCGAGGCGCTCGGCAGCGCCCATCGCCCGCAGTCGATTCTGGCCCAGACACGACATGGTCGGCCCTGTCCATCTCGCCGCATCCCAATCGGTCGCGGCATTCCGGCATCCCATCCCGACGCCGCGGAGCAAGTGCTCGCGCGCCAACGCGTGCGCCAGCAGCGCATGAGAGCAGCCGAAAAACCCGGCTGATGGATCGTACCCGGCGGCCATGCCGCCCGCGAGGAGGAGTAGGCGCAGGTCAGGGAAAACAACGCGCACCGCAAGGCAGGAATCGCGCTGTGATCATGAATCGCAGTTCTGGAGGAGACACCAATGAGTGACCGTACC
>DASYXO010000078.1:0-2412 GCA_035934825.1 Casimicrobiaceae bacterium | reverse complement strand
AGCCGGGGTCGCGCTCGACTGGCGGCCCTCGCCGGCGGGCGCTGCGGGAGAGCCGAAGGCGCCCCATCCCATGTTATAATTTTGAATTTATTTGACTTTATTCTGTCGGAGCCAAGGAAATGGCGGTAGAACGCACGCTTTCGATCATCAAACCCGATGCCGTCGCCAAGAACGTCATCGGTGAAATCTATTCGCGCTTCGAGAAGGCCGGCCTGAAAATCGCCGCGGCGAGGATGGTTTGGCTGTCGCGCACCGATGCCGAGGGATTCTATGCAGTCCACCGGGAGCGGCCGTTTTTCCGCGACCTGGTCGATTTCATGACCACCGGGCCGGTGATGGTGCAGGTCCTCGAAGGCGAAAGCGCCATCGCCAGGAACCGCGAGCTGATGGGCGCAACTGACCCGAAGCAGGCGGCGCCCGGCACGATCCGCGCGGATTTCGCGCAATCGATCGACGCGAATGCCGTTCACGGCTCCGACAGCCCCGAGACCGCCCGCAGCGAGATTGCCTATTTCTTCGCCGCGCAGGGCGTCTACGAGCGCCAGCATCGCTGACCCCCCGGGGGACCGATGATCAATCTGCTCGACCTCGAACCGGCTGCGCTCGATGCATACTTCGCCGAACGCGGCGAAAAGCCGTTTCGCGCCCGGCAGGTCTCGCGCTGGCTGCACCAGCGCTTCGCCGACGACGTGGGGGCAATGACGGATATCGCGCGGCCGCTGCGCGCGCGCCTGGCGGCGGAAGCCGGAATCCGTGGCCCGCGCGTGCTGCGCGACACGAGCGCTTCCGATGGAACCCGCAAGTGGCTCCTCGACGCGGGCACGGGCAACGCCGTCGAGGCCGTCTACATCCCGGAGGACGACCGCGGAACGCTGTGCATTTCGTCGCAGGCGGGCTGCGCACTCGACTGCGCGTTCTGCTCGACCGGAAAGCAGGGCTTCAACCGCAACCTCGCGACCGGCGAGATCGTCGGCCAGCTCTGGCTCGCCAACCGGACGCTGCTGATGGACGGGATCCGGGCGCCGTGGGTCGAGGCGGGCCGCGCGCCGATCACCAACGTCGTGATGATGGGCATGGGCGAGCCGCTGGCCAATTTCGACCACGTGGTGCCCGCGCTGCGGCTGTTCCTCGACGACAATGCCTATGGGCTGTCGCGCAGGCGCGTCACGCTGTCCACCTCGGGCCTCGTGCCGTGGATCGACCGCCTGCGCGATGAGTGCCCGGTGGCGCTCGCCGTCTCGCTGCACGCCCCCAACGATGCGCTGCGCGACCGGCTGGTGCCAATCAACCGCAGGCACCCGCTCGCCGAGCTGATGGCGGCGTGCCGCCGCTACATTGAAAAGGCGCCGCGAGATTTCGTCACGTTCGAATACGTGATGCTCGACGGCGTCAACGACCAGTCGACGCATGCGCACGAGCTCGTCCGGCTGGTCCGCGACATCCCCTGCAAGATCAACCTGATCCCCTTCAACCCGTTCCCCGGCAGCGAGTTCGGCACCAGCCCGCGCGAGCGCATCCGCGCATTCGCGCGGACGCTGCAGGATGCCGGAATCGTCGCGACGATCCGCAAGACGCGTGGCGAGGACATCGACGCCGCCTGCGGCCAGCTCGCGGGCCAGGTGCAGGATCGGTTGAAGCGGAGGCTCGCGACGCGGATTCCGGTCGCGGTCGCTCGCTGACGTCGACGGCGATATACACGAGGCACACCAGGACCCCGATCATGCGCCCACGCCGCCCTTCGCTCGCCCTGCTCGCCCTGCTTGCCGCGCTTTCGATCGCCGGATGCGCGACCAAGCCGGCGGCGCCCCAGGCGCCACCGGTGGACACGACCCCGATCAAGCGCGAACGCGCGACGCCGCAGGAGCGCGCGAAGATCCATACCGAGCTCGCCGCCGGGTATTACCAGCGCGGCCAGATGGACATCGCGCTGCAGGAACTCGGGCTCGCGAAATCGTTCGACGCGACGGACGCGCGGATCTACAACGTCTATGGGCTCGTCTACGCGATGCTGGGCGAAGAGAAGCAGGCCGAGGAGAACTTCCGCCAGGCGCTATCGCTCGCGCCCGGCGACTCCGAAATCCGCGAGAACTGGGGGGCGTTCCTGTGTGGCACCGGCCACCCGAAAGACGCCATACCCGAATTCGAGCGGGTGATCCATGACCCGCTGTACAGGCACCCCGAGATCGCCCTGATCAACGCCGGCAAGTGCAGCGTGGCGCTCGGCGACGTGCAGAAAGCCGACGATTATCTGCGGCGTGCCCTCACCGCCTCGCCGGGCAATCCGGTCGCCTCCTACAACCTCGCGCTGCTCGCGTACCACGCCCAGCGCTACGGCGAGGCGCGGGTGTGGATGCATCAGGTGATGCGGCAGGCCGCGCCGCCGCCGGAGGCGCTGTGGCTCGGCATGTGCAT
>DASYXO010000073.1:0-5946 GCA_035934825.1 Casimicrobiaceae bacterium | reverse complement strand
AACCCGCAGAACGGCCGTCCGTCGTATTCGAGTGCGAGTGCGTAGCGCATGGCGCCACGCGGCGCGTGATGCAGCGCCCGCGGTTCAGGCGAGCTTGGCGAGCAGGGACTTCGCCTCGGACCTCTGCTGCTCGTCGCCTTCGTGCAGGACCTCCTGCAGGATCTCGCGCGCGCCCTCCTGGTCGCCCATCTCCTGGTACGCCTTGGCAAGATCGAGCTTGGTCGCCGCGTCGTGCCACTGTCCGTCGAGCATCGACGGCGTCGGGTCCTCGAGCGCCGGCCGGTCCGGGTCGAACGACAGGTCGAGCTTGTCGAGATCGAGTGGAGTCGCGGGTGCTGCGAACGGCGCATGGGCGACCGACGGGAGCGGTTCAGACCTCGCTTCCGCGGCCGGACCGAGCGGCGCGGGGCGATCGGCGTCGTCGAGGTGGAAATCGAGATCGAACCTGGGCGGCTCGGCGCTCGTGTCGACGCGCTCGGAAAGGTCGCCCGCCGGGGCCTCGAACGCGGATTTGGCGCTGCCCTGCGCTCCGGCAAAAGCTGCATTCGCAGCGGCGCCGGCGGCCCCCGTGGCCGACAGCTTGCTCTTCTCGGCGGCGGCAACGGCCGCAACCGGCGTGCTCGAACTGCGTGCCAGCGCACTTTCCGCGCCCGCCAGGATGTCGGCCGCCGATTTGGGCGACGGGGCCGATTGCGGAACCAGCGAGATATCGTCCTCGCTGAACGACGACGTCGCGCGGGAGACCGTTCCGCGCGGCGCCAGCGGAAGCGTGGCGGCTCCCAGCGGGCCGCCGCCGGTCGCAAACGGCGCTGCCACCGCCGCGGCGGTGGGCGCAGCCGATGCGGTTGCGCCCGCCGGGGCCTCGTCCTGGAACATCGGATTGGTTGGATCGAGCTGGCGCCCGAGCGTGACCGCCTTGTGCCAAACGTCGCCCTGGCCGTGGCTCACGGCGAAGAGTTCGGATGCAACCGTCTCGAATGCCGAGGGCTTGTTGTGCTGGGAATGGATCTCCAGCAGCTTCAGGTAGATCTCCTGGCGCTGCGGGTCCTTCTTCAATGCGTCCTTCAGGATCTCTTCGGCCTGCGCGTCGCGCCCGTAGGCGAGGTACACCTCGGCTTCGGCGATCGGATCGACCTCGTCGGTGTCGATGTTGCCCAGGCCCTCGCGGCTGAAGTCCGAAGCGAGCGAGTTGTCACCCGTGTTGACCACGCCGCCGCCCGTAGAGCCGAATACCGTATTGGTCTTGATGTCGGTGCCCGAGATGATGCTGTCCTCGAACTTGGTTCCTTTCCTGCGACGCGCTGCGATCAGCCCCGCGATTCCGCCGAGGACGGCCAAGGCGCCGGCGCCCAGCGCCCAGTTCGGCGTGTTCGAAAGCAGTTCCGCGAAGAATCCCTGGGGTTCCGCCGGCGGGGTTTTCGGCGCTGCGGCGTTGGTTGCGGCAGGCTTCGGCGCGGCCGGCTTGGGTGCTCCGGCAGCCGCTGTCGCACCGGCCGGTGCCGCGGTGGCGGGCGTCGCTGCGGAGGTGGCGGGCGTCGCTGCCGAGGTTGCGCCGGGCGCCGTGGGGGCGGGCGTCGCTGCCGAGGTTGCGGCGGCCGTCGTCGCTGCGGGCGCTGCACCGCCACTGGCAATGCCTGCCTGGGCCTGCAACTGCGCGAGCGTCTGGTTCTTGAGATCCAGCGCCTGCTGCATCTCCGCAACGGTCTTCTCGAGTTGCGCGATGCGCGTTTCCGCGTCCTTCAGTTCCTGGCCGCGCGCGATCCCATTCTCCGATGCGGCCGCCGTGCCGGTCGCGGCCTCGCGCGATACCTTCAGCTTGTCGCCTCCCGGCGCGCCGGCGGGCGTCTTGTCCTCAACGGCGACGCCGATCTTGCCCGACGCCTCGCGCGTCACCCCGCCGCCGCGCTCGGGCGCCGCGGCGGCGATGCGGTCACGGTAGTTGCGCCAGTCCTCCGCCTGCACGTGGACGACGCGAGTCGCCTCCTCGGGCGCGACGGCCTGGACCTGCGCGGCGGTCGGAATCGTGACGATCGCGCCGGCGCGCAGCCGGTTCATGTTGGCACCGTCGAATGCGGACGAGTTGCCGCGGAACAACGCGTCGAGCATCTGATCGAGCGTCGCCTGGTCCGGCTTGAATTGCTGGGCGATGGCGCGCAGCGTGTCCCCGCGGTGCACCGTGTATTTTTCGACGCCTGCTCCGGCGCCAGCGCCGCCCGCGCCGGCCACCGCTGGAGCGGGCGCCACGGCCATCGTCGCCGCGCGCGTCGTCGCCGGCGTGGCGGCGCGCGGGGCGCTGATCGGCGCGGTCGCAGCCATCGGCGTGCCCATGCCGGGAGGATCGAGCAGGAACGTGTATTCGCGCACGACCCGGCCCGAAGACCAATCGAGCTCGACCAGCAGGTCGAGGAACGGTTCCTGCACTGACACCGGCGAGGTGACCTTGAGGTAGGGCACGCCACCGGCGCTCTCGAGCGATATCCGCGTCCGCGAAAGCGTCGACTGGTAGGTCAGGTTGTTCTGGCGGTAGAGATTCGGATCCGCGACCTTGGCGCGCAGGGAATCGAGATCGTCCTTGCTGACCGCCGTGAGCTCGATGCGTGCCGAAAGCGGCTGCCCGAGAGCCGAGTCCACCGTCAGCTTGCCAAGTCCCAGTGCCAAGGCTGGACCGGGCAGCGCCAACGCGCCCGCGATCAGGCTGTAGGTGAAGATGGGTTTTGCGCGCATGCCCGACCTCTTCGCTATGCTGATGTGCTCAAGGTAACATAACATCATGTAGTTAGCGGCGCAAGCTAAACCGCGGTATTAAATAGCGTTTTATGCCGACGTCGTTGCGCTGCCGCCGCTGCGCCGTCCACGGCGATCACCGGACTTCACAAGCCCTTGATTCCCCGGAGGCCTCCGCCACAAGCTGTCGCGGGCCGCCCGGCCCGGCATCGTGTTGCATTCCTGTCCCGGGCCCCGATCGCGCGCGGATCCACGCGCAACGCAGGCGTCGGTTTGCATAAATCTGCCAAAAAGAAGCCGTGGCGTCCACGTCCGCGGGGCAGCGCGACGATTCACCAAAAAGCATGAATCGCGCCAGAAACCGCGTCAGCCGCCCCTCGCGATGCGAAGCATCCGCCGCAACGGCTCCGCGGCGCCCCACAGCAACTGGTCGCCGCAGGTGAACGCCCCGAGGTACCCGGGGCCGATCGCCAGCTTGCGCAGGCGGCCGACCGGGATGTCGAGGCGTCCGGTGACCGCCGCGGGGGTGAGCCCCGCGATGCTCGCATCGCGCTGGTTGGGAATCACGCGCACCCATTCGTGGGCCCCGGCGATCATCGACTCGATTTCGGACAGCGGCAGGTCGCGCCGCAGCTTGATCGTCATCGCCTGGGAGTGGCAGCGCATGGCGCCGACGCGAACGCAGATCGATTCCACCGGAATCGGCTGGCGCTCGAGTCCCAGGATCTTGTTGGTCTCTGCACCGCCTTTCCATTCCTCCCGGCTCATGCCATTGCCGAGGTCCTTGTCGATCCACGGAATCAGGCTGCCGACGAGCGGCACGCCGAAATGCTCGGTCGGGAACCGGTCGTCGCGCAGGATGCCTGCGACCTCGCGGTCGATGTCGAGGATCGACGACGACGGGTCGTCGAGCAGCGCCTTGGCGGCGAGGTGCGCCTCGCCCATCTGCTGCAACAGCTCGCGCATGTTCTGCGCGCCGGCACCGGAGGCCGCCTGATAGGTCATGCAGGTCATCCACTCGACCAGCCCGTGCCGGAACAACCCGGCGAGCGCCATCAGCATCAGGCTCACCGTGCAGTTGCCGCCGATGAAGTTGCGCCCGCCTGCGGCCAGCGCGCGATCGATGAGGTCGCGGTTGACCGGGTCGAGGACGATCACCGCGTCGTCCTGCATCCGCAGCGCCGAGGCGGCGTCGATCCAGAAGCCGCGGTAGCCCGCTTCGCGCAGCCGCGGGTACGTCGCGTTGGTCCAGTCGCCGCCCTGGCAGGTGACGATCGCGTCGACATCGGCGAAGGCCTTCGGGTCGTTGGCGTCGCGCAGCGCGGGGACCGGCTTGCCAATCGCAGGGCCTTTCCCGCCAGCGGCGGACGTCGAGTAGAACACCGGATCGATCGATTCGAAATCGCGCTCCTCCAGCATGCGCTGCAGCAGCACCGATCCCACCATTCCGCGCCACCCGACGAATCCGACCCGCATCATCGACTCCGGCCTCCGTGTCCGTTCAGTGTCATTGTGCGCGCAGCGCCGCGACCACGGCGTCGCCCATCACACGCGTGCCGACCACCGCCTCACCCGGCTGCGCGATGTCGGCGGTGCGCAGGCCCTGGCGCAATGCCGCGCGCACCGCGGCCTCGATCCGGTCGGCAATGTCGGCGCGCACGAACGTATGGCGGAACATCATCGCGACCGACAGGATCGTCGCCAGCGGATTCGCGACGTCCTTGCCGGCGATGTCCGGCGCCGAACCGTGGATCGGCTCGTACAGACCCTTGCCGCTCGCGTCCAGCGACGCGGAGGGCAGCATGCCGATCGACCCCGCGAGCATCGATGCCTCGTCGGACAGGATATCGCCGAACAGGTTGCCGGTGACGATCGTGTCGAAGCCCCTGGGATTGCGCACGAGCTGCATGGCCGCGTTGTCGACATACATGTGCGACAGCGCCACGTCCGGATACCCGGCGGCGAGCCTCGTGACGACCTCGCGCCAGAGGATCGAGGTGTCGAGCACGTTGGCCTTGTCGACCGACGTCAGCCTGCGAGCGCGTCTGCGCGCCGTCTCGAAGCCTACGCGCGCGATGCGCTCGATCTCGGGCACCGAGTAACGCATCGTGTCGAAACCCTCGTCGTCGCCGCCAGCGGTCTTGCGCCGGCCGCGCGGCTCGCCGAAATAGATGTCCCCGGTCAGCTCGCGGACGATCACGATGTCGAGGCCGGCCACGACGTCGGGCTTGAGCGTCGAGGCGGCGGCAAGCTCTGGATACAGCAGTGCCGGCCGCAGGTTTGCGAACAGCGCGAGCGCCTTGCGGATGCCGAGGATTCCCTGCTCGGGGCGCAACTCGCGCGGCAGCGCGTCGTAGCGCGGGCCGCCGACGGCGCCGAGCAGGACCGCGTCCGCCGCGCGCGCCAGCGCCAGCGTGGCTTCCGGCAGCGGATGATGCGCCGCGTCGTAGCCCGCCCCGCCGATGGGCGCGGTCTCGGTCTCGACAGGCAGGCCCTGCTCACGAAGCAAGGTGAGCAGCTTCTGCGCCTCGCCGACGATCTCGGCCCCGATGCCGTCACCGGGCAGAATGGCGATTTTCATGCGTTCGTCGCGCGACGCGCGTCGTGGGGCCCGCCACGCCGTCCCCTTCGGGCCGCGGTCAGGCGAGCCAGGGTTGGTCGTGCAGCCGCCGCGCCTCGAAGGCGCGGATCTCGTCGGCGTGCTGCAGGGTGAGTCCGATGTCGTCCCAGCCGTTCAGCAGGCAGCGCTTACGGAACGGGTCGACCTCGAAGCCGTACGTCAAGCTGCCGTCCGCCGTGACGACCGACTGGCGCTCCAGGTCGATGGTCAGTGCGTAACCTGGGACGATCGCGACGTCGGCGAACAGGCGGTCGACCTCGCGTCCGGCGAGCACGATCGGGAGCAGCCCATTCTTGAAGCAATTGTTGAAGAAGATGTCGGCGTACGACGGCGCGATCAGCGCGCGGAACCCGTAATCGGCGAGCGCCCAGGGGGCGTGCTCGCGCGAGCTGCCGCAGCCGAAGTTCTGCCGCGCGAGCAGGATCGAGGCGCCCTGGTAGCGCGCCTGGTTGAGCACGAAATCGGGGTTCGGGCGCCGCGTCGCCGGATCCATGCCGGGTTCGCCGCGGTCGGTATAGCGCCAGGCATCGAACAGGTTCGGGCCGAAGCCCGACCGCTTGATCGACTTCAGGAATTGCTTGGGGATGATCGCGTCGGTGTCG
>DASYXO010000071.1:0-1587 GCA_035934825.1 Casimicrobiaceae bacterium | reverse complement strand
GCCGGGGCGGGCGGCGCGGGAGTCGACGGCGCCCGGCTCGCCGAGCTCCACCATCGCTTCGAGGCGATCGGAGGCTACAGTGCGCGTGCCCGGGCCGCGACGCTGCTGGCGGGGCTGGGCTTCGACGAGCCGGCGCAGGCGCGTAGCGTCGAGCACTTCTCCGGCGGATGGCGGATGCGCCTCAACCTCGCGCAGGCGCTGATGTGCCGCTCGGACCTCTTGCTGCTCGACGAGCCCACCAACCACCTCGACCTCGACGCCGTGCTGTGGCTAGAGGACTGGCTGCGCCGCTACCCCGGAACGCTGCTGCTGGTCACCCACGACCGTGATTTCCTCGATGCCGTCGCCGATACGATCGTCCACGTCGATGCCGGCAAGCTCACCGCCTACACCGGCAACTACGCGCAGTTCGAGCGCGAGCGGGCGCAGCAGCTCGCACAGCAGCAGGCAGCGCATGCAAAGCAGCAGCGGCAGGTCGCCCACCTGAAGGCCTACATCGACCGCTTCCGTGCCAAGGCCACGAAGGCGCGGCAGGCGCAAAGCCGGATCAAGGCACTGGAGCGCATGGAGCTGATCGCGGCGGCCCACGTCGACAGCCCGTTTTCGTTCTCGTTCCCGGCGGTCGACGCGAGCGCCCGCCAGCTCGTGCGTCTCGAGCACGCGAGCCTGGGCTACCCAGGCTCGGCACCGGTGCTCGAGGGCGTCGAGTGGGCGGTGCTGGCGGGTTCGCGGATCGGCCTGCTCGGCGCCAACGGCGCCGGGAAATCGACGCTGCTGAAGTCGCTCGCCGGCACGCTGCCGCCGCTCTTTGGCGCGCGTCACGCGGCGCAAAACCTGCGGCTCGGCTACTTCGCGCAGCACCAGGTCGAGCAGTTGCGGGACGACCAGACGCCGCTGTGGCACCTGCGCAGGCTCGAGCCCGTCACGCGCGAGCAGGCACTACGCGACTACCTCGGGGGCTTCGACTTTCGCGGCGACATGGCGACCGCCGGCGTCGGGCGATTCTCGGGCGGCGAGAAGGCCCGGCTCGCGCTGGCGCTGATCGTCCGCCAGCGCCCCGACCTGCTGCTGCTGGACGAGCCGACCAACCACTTGGACATCGAGATGCGCGAAGCGCTGACCGAGGCGCTGCAGGATTACGGGGGAGCGCTGATCGTCGTCGCGCACGATCGCCACCTGCTGCGCGCGACTGCCGACGAGCTGTGGCTGCTGGCCGACGGCAGGCTCGCGCCGTTCGACGGCGACCTCGACGACTACAAGGCGTGGGTGCTCGGACGCGAGCGGCGCGCCGGACGGCCTGCCGACGACGCCGTCGAGCCGGCGAAGGCCCTCACCGATCGCCGCAGCCAGAAACGCGAGGAAGCGCTGGCGCGCCAGAAGCGCGCCGACCAGCGCAAGCCGCTGGTCGCGCGGCAGGCTGTGCTCGAGCGCGAACTGGCATCGCTGGGCGCGGAAAAGCAGCTGCTCGACGCGTGGCTGGCCTCGCCCGATGCGTACACGGTGGAAGCCAAGCCGCAGCTCGTCGTAGCGCTGGCCCAGCAGGGCGACCTGACCTTCAAGCTCGCGCGGCTGGAATCCGAATGGCTC
>DASYXO010000003.1:0-9578 GCA_035934825.1 Casimicrobiaceae bacterium | reverse complement strand
CCGGCAAGGCACGCGAAGCGCGCCATGCCATCGGAACCCCCTTGCCCGCCTCCTCCTGCGGGCATTTTTTTGCCCGTCAGACGGCGACGGGTGCCCTGATCGCGGGGTGCGACGCGTAGCCGGCGATCTCGAAGTCCTCGAAAGCGTAATCGAAGATCGTCGCCGGCCTCCGGCGCAGGACGAGGCGCGGCAGCGGTAGCGGCACCCGGGCGAGCTGGGCTTCGACCTGCTCGAGGTGGTTGAGGTACAGGTGACAGTCGCCGCCCGTCCAGACGAAATCCCCGACGGCGAGGTCGCATTGCTGGGCGAGCATGTGGGTCAGGAGCGCGTACGAGGCGACGTTGAACGGGACGCCAAGGAAGATGTCGGCGCTGCGCTGGTAGAGTTGGCACGACAGCCTCCCCGCGGCGACGTAGAACTGGAACAGAAGGTGGCAAGGTGGCAGCTTCATCCGCGGGATGTCGGCGACGTTCCAGGCCGAGACGATCAGGCGCCGCGAATCGGGGTTGCGGCGCAACTCGGCGACAAGGTTCGACACCTGGTCGATGTGCGTCCCGTCGGGTCCCGGCCAGTTGCGCCACTGGTAGCCGTAGATCGGTCCAAGGTCGCCGTTGGCATCGGCCCATTCGTCCCAGATCGTCACGCCTGCCGCCTGCAGCGAGCGAACGTTGGTCTCGCCGCGCAGGAACCACAGGAGTTCGTGGATGATGGAGCGCGTGTGCAGCTTCTTGGTCGTCACCAGCGGAAAGCCGCGGGCGAGATCGAAGCGCATCTGGTAGCCGAGGACCGACAGCGTCCCGGTTCCCGTCCGGTCGTCCTTGCGGTGCCCGTGGTCGCGCACATGGCGCATGAAGTCGAGATAGGCCTGCATCAGCGCGTCGTCGGGTGATCCTCGCCGGCGCGGCGGGGTGGCACGGAGCTAGGCTTCATCGGGATCAGGGTCGTCGACGGTGCTGCCTGGCCGCAGGCGCGCAACGACATCGGCAGGAGCGCGCGCGGCGATCCGCGGCGTCGTCACGGTGACGTCGGCGTTCTGCGCGCGGTGGCGCAGCGCGTGGTCCATCAGCACGCAGGCGAGCATCGCCTCCGCGATCGGCGTCGCGCGGATGCCGACGCAGGGGTCGTGGCGGCCGTGGGTGTTGACGATCACCGGCCGGCCGGCCTTGTCGATCGAATGCCGGTCGAGGCGGATCGACGACGTCGGCTTGACGGCGATCGACACGACGATGTCCTGCCCGGTCGAGATGCCGCCAAGGATGCCGCCCGCCTGGTTGCCGAGGAAACCTTCGGGTGCCATCTCGTCGGAATGCGCGGTGCCGCGCTGCGCGACCGCCGCGAAGCCGGCGCCGATCTCGACGCCCTTGACCGCGTTGATGCCCATCATCGCGTGCGCGATTTCGGCATCGAGCTTGCCGTAGACCGGCTCGCCCCAGCCGACCGGGACGCCCGTCGCGACGACCTGGATGCGCGCCCCGCAGGAGTCGCCAGCCTTGCGCAGACGGTCCATGTACGCCTCGAGCACCGGGACGATCGATGCGTTGGCGACGAAGAACGGGTTCGCTTCGACGTGCTCCCAGCCCTCGAACGGCACCGGGTTCTCGCCGAGCTGTGTCATCTGGCCACGGATCGCGACACCGTGGCGCTCGGCGAGCCACTTGCGCGCGATCGCGCCTGCGCCCACGCGCACTGCAGTCTCGCGCGCCGACTGCCTGCCGCCGCCGCGGTAGTCGCGGATTCCGTACTTCTGCCAGTAGGTGTAGTCGGCATGCCCCGGACGGAACGTGTCGGCGATGCTCGCGTAATCCTTGCTGCGCTGATCCTCGTTGCGGATCAGGAGCGCGATCGGCGTACCGGTCGTCCTGCCCTCGAACACGCCGGACAGGATCTCGACAGCGTCGGACTCGTGGCGCTGCGTCACGTGACGCGACGTGCCCGGCTTGCGGCGGTCGAGGTCGCGCTGGATGTCCGCTTCGGCCAGTGCGAGACCCGGTGGGCAGCCGTCGACGACGCAGCCGATCGCCGCGCCATGCGATTCGCCGAACGACGTGACGCAAAAGAGCGTGCCGAAGGTGTTGCCTGACATGGAGATGCTGCGATGGGACGGGCCGAATCGAATATAGCATGCAGGCCGCGCCCGACCTGGTGGCTCGTCAGTCGATGTCCGGGGCGCCGCCGCTCGCGTTTGCCGTCAGCGCGGGCCGACCTGGAGCCGGTGCACGATCGCCTGCAGCGCCTCCGGCGTTGCCGCCGAAGGCGCGACCGGCGCCGCGACTACGAAGGCGAGGCGCGAGAACGGGTCGCGCAGCCGGCGCTTCCTCCTGTCCCGATCGGTGCGGGAAAGGAAGTTGCCCACCGGGCCCCGAAGCGCCATCGGGACAATCGGCGCCGGCACCGCGGCGACGATCTGCTGCACCTCCGGACATAACGGGCCGAGCGCGCCATCCTCGGTCTGCGGGCCCTCCGGAAAGATGCCGACGACCTCGCCGGCGGCCAGCGCCGACTGTGCCTCGCCGATCGCGCGTTCGTTCAGCGCAGCGTCCACCTTTCCCGGCGCGATCGGGATCGCGCGCATCGCGCGGAAGATGAACGACAGCAGCGGGATCCGAAACACCCGGTGATCCATGACGAAGCGCACCGGCCGCCGGACGCAGGCGGCGATCACGAGTGCGTCGACGTAGCTCACCCGGTTGCACACCAGGACGCAGGGGCCGTCCTCGGGGATGTGGTCGAGGCCTTCCGGGCGCACGCGATACACGCCGTGGACCAGCAGCCACGCTGCGAAGCGCGCCGGGAACTCGGGCACCCGCGCGTAGATGTAGACCGCGACCGCGCCGTTCAGGATGCCGACGACCAGGAACAGCTCGGGAATCGTCAGGCCCGCTTTGAGCAGTCCGATGGCCGCCAGCGCAGACGCGATGATGAACAGCGCGTTCAGGATGTTGTTCGCCGCGATGATCCGCGACCGGTGCGAGGGCTGCGAGCGCGCCTGGAGCAGCGCATAGAGCGGCACCGTGTAGAACCCGCCGAAGACCCCGAGCAGCATGATGTCGGCGACGATCCGCCAGTTTGCCGTGGCGGCAATGAACGCGGACACCGTGCCGTTCGCCGCGGGGGCGATGTGCCGCGTGGCGAGCCACAGGTCGATCGCGAACAGCGTCAGGCCGATCGTGCCGAAAGGCACGAGGCCGATCTCGACCTTGCGTCCCGACATGCGTTCGCACATCAGCGAGCCCGCGCCGATGCCGATCGAGAACAGCGCGAGCAGCAGCGTGAACACGTGCTCGTCGCCGCCCAGGACGCCTCGCGTGAACTCGGGGAGTTGCGCGAGATAGATCGCGCCGTAGAACCAGAACCAGGAGATCCCGAGCATCGAACGCCACACCACGAGGTTGCGGTGCGCGATTTTCAGGTTCGCCCAGGTCTCGGTGAACAGGTTCCAGTTGATCCTGAGGTCCGGCGCGACTGCCGGGGTGTGAGGGATCCTACGGCTCGCGAGCCAGCCGAAGATCGCGATCGCGATCGTCAGGGCCGCAGCCCAGGCGGTGCCCGCCGGCTTGATGGCGACCACCAGGCCGCCCGCGATGGTACCGAGCAGGATGGCGACGAAGGTTCCCATCTCGACCATGCCGTTGCCGCCGGTGAGCTCCTCCATCTTGAGGTGCTGGGGCAGGATCGCGTACTTGACCGGGCCGAACAGCGTCGAGTGGACCCCCAGCAGCGCGAGTGCCACGAACAGCAGTGCGATGCTGCGGGTCACGAAGCCGACGCCGCCGATTGCCATGATCGCGATTTCGAACAGCTTGATCAACCGGATCAGCCGCGATTTCTCGTACTTGTCGGCGAGTTGCCCCGAGGTTGCCGACAGCAGCATGAACGGGAAGATGAAAAGGGCTCCGATCAGGTTGACGATCGTCCCGGCGTGGACGTCGACGAGCTGCGTCGCCTCGAAGGTCACGAATACGACGAACGCGTTCTTGAACACGTTGTCGTTGGCGGCGGCCGCGAACTGCGTCCAGAAGAACGGCGCGAAGCGGCGCTGGCGCAGCAGCAGGAATTGGTTGGGGGCACTCATGGGGGGGCCTGCGCCACGGCCGGCGGCTCGGTCGACACCACCTCGGCCTGCGCGTGCCCGCGGGCGAACGTCAGGCTGAGGTTTTCTCCGACGGCGAGTTGCCGCGAGTCGGTGACGATGTCACCTCGCTGCTGGACGATGGCGTAGCCCCGATCGAGCACGGCGACGGGACCGAGATGCGCCAGCGCGTCGGCCATGCGCTCGACATCCACCGAAATGCGGGCGAGGCGATTGCGGGCCGCCTTTGCGAGATCGCGCGACGCAGCCGCGAGGCGCAGCACCTGGGGCACCGGCGCGCGAAGCTCGCGCAGCAGGCGTGCCTGGGCGACCGCGACGCGCTGCAACCACCGGTCGCGCTGCAGCGCGTGGGCCCGCGCCAGTCGTTCGGCGAGGCGTTGCGTTCGCTCCGCCTGCTGCGCGAGCCGGGCCGCCGGATGGACGAGGTGCTGGGCCGCGAGGTCGAGGCGCTGAGCGCGGGTGTCGATGCCGTGACGCCAGGCGCGTGCGACGCGCTGCCCGAGTGGCCCGACGACATTGCGCAGCGCCTCGCGATCGGGCACGACCAGCGCTGCAGCCGCCGTCGGCGTCGCAGCCCTGACGTCGGCGACGAAATCGCAGATCGTGAAGTCGACCTCGTGGCCGACTCCGGAGACGACGGGGAGCCTCGATTCGAGGACCGCGCGCGCGACGGTTTCCTCGTTGAATGCCCACAGGTCCTCGAGGGACCCGCCGCCGCGGCAGACGATCAGCACGTCGACTTCGTCGCGCTGGTTCGCCGTGCGGATGGCGGCTGCGAGCTCGTCGACGGCGCCCGCGCCCTGCACGGACGATGGGTAGATGACGACCCCCGCGGCCGGATAGCGTCGCTCGAGCGTCGTCAGCACGTCGCGCAGCGCCGCCGCCTTGCGCGACGTGACGACGCCGACGCGGCGGGGAAAGCGCGGCAGCGGGCGCTTGCGGGCGGGATCGAACCAGCACGCGGCCTCCAGCGCCGTCTTCATCCGCAGGAATCGCTCGTAGAGCGCGCCGAGGCCGGCCGGACGCGCCGTCTCGACGCTCAGCTGGAAATCGCCGCGGGCGTCGTAGATCGTCGGTGTCGCGCGAACTTCGACTGCGAGGCCGTCGCGCAGGATAAACGACAGTCCCTGCGCCTTGTGCCTGAAGAACACGCAGCGTACCTGCGCCGACGCGTCCTTCAGCGTGAAATACGAATGCCCCGAGGCCGCGCGGGTGAACCCGGAGATCTCACCGCTCACCCACAGCAGCCCGAGGTGGCGCTCGAGCAGCAGTCGCGCCGAGGAAACGAGCAGCGATACCGGAACGACCGCCGAACCCCCGACCGGCTCGCCGTTCGCGGCCGCGTCGAGGTCGCCCTCCGGCTTGCGCGGTGCATCAACGGTCATCGCGCCTCGCCACGGCAGCGTGGAAGAATGCCTTCGACATCTTTCTCTGAATGTGACATTTGTCCATGACAAACGCGTCCATAACCCCTGTCATCGTCCTGTCATTGAGGGGCGACGCTGCGACCGCCTGAACTCGGATCGATGCTCAAAGCGCCGCGGGCGTCAGGCTGCAGATGATTGAATCAATGAGATATTTTTCCGGCGCAAATTTGGTCAGCGTTGCGTTTTCCCAGTCCCGCGCATGACTTAGCGCGCGAATTTACAAGATATGCACACCACTATCCACAACTTTTGTGGAAAACATCGACCAACCGCATGCCGAGGCCGCCCGGAAAGCCTTATCCGGCGCGGTTTCCCGAGGTGTGGGCTGGGCACACTGGCAATGCGGGCAATGACGCGGCATGCCGTGCCGGTTAGAATTCCATGAAGGATCCGCTTGTTCATGAACAAACCCACGCATGCTGCTTTGCAGCATCTCGCAGGCACTCCGCCCTCGGGGTCGAATTTTCTGCGCGCGATCATCGCCGAGGATAACGCCGCGGGGACCTACGGCGGACGCGTGGTCACCCGCTTCCCCCCGGAGCCGAACGGCTACCTGCATTTCGGTCACGCCAAGTCGATCGTCCTGAATTTCGGGCTCGCCGCCGAGAACGGTGGCACCTGCCATCTGCGTTTCGACGATACCAACCCCCTCAAGGAGGACGTCGAGTACGAGGATTCGATCGCTGCGTCGGTGCGCTGGCTGGGCTACGACTGGGGCCCGCACCGGTATCACGCGTCGGATTACTACGATGCGCTGTACGACTTCGCCGAGTGGTTCGTCGCGCAGGGGCTTGCGTATGTCGACAGCCAGAGTGCCGACCAGGTGCGGGCGACGCGGGGCACGTTGACCCAGCCGGGCGTCGCCGGGCCCTTTCGCAGCCGCAGTGTCGCGGAGAACCTCGACCTGCTGCGAAGGATGAGAGATGGCGAGTTTCCCGATGGCGCGCACGTACTGCGCCTGAAGATCGACATGGCGAGCCCCAACCTCAACCTGCGCGACCCGCCGATCTACCGCATCCGCCATGCGAGCCATCACCGCACCGGCGACAAGTGGTGCATCTATCCGCTCTACGATTACACGCACTGCATCTCGGATGCGCTGGAGCGCGTCACCCATTCGATCTGCACGCTGGAATTCCAGGACCACCGGCCCCTCTACGACTGGGTGATCGAAAAGCTCGCCGACGGCGGGCGACTCGAGCGCCCGCTGCCGCGCCAATACGAGTTCGCGCGGCTCAACCTGACCTATGTGGTGCTGTCCAAGCGCAAGTTGATCGAGCTGGTCCGCGATCGCCACGTGGACGGCTGGGACGATCCCCGGATGCCGACGTTGGTGGCCGCGCGTCGGCGCGGCTACACGCGCGAAGGCTTCCAGCTGTTCGCCGAGCGCATCGGGGTCGCCAAATCCGATTCGTGGATCGACATGAGCGTCCTGGAGGACGCCATGCGCGACGACCTGAACGCCCGCGCAGTCCGTCGGCTCGCTGTGCTCGACCCGGTTCGGATGGTGATCGACAACTATCCCGACGGCCAGAGCGAGGATTGCTTCGCGCCCAACCACCCGCAGCGTCCTGAGCTCGGCAAGCGACCGGTCCCGCTATCGAAGGAGCTGTGGATCGAGCGCGAGGACTTCCAGGCAACGCCGCCCGAAGGCTACTTCCGCCTCGCGCCCGGCACCGAGGTCCGTCTGCGCTATGCGTACATTGTCCGTTGCACCGGTTTCGAACGCGACGCCGCCGGCAACGTCACCGTCGTCCATTGCAGCTACGATCCGGCGACCAGGAGCGGAACGCCGGGCGCCGACCAGCGCAAGGTCAAGGGCAACATCCACTGGCTTTCGGCTGCGGCTTCGGTACCGGCCGAGGTGCGCCTGTACGACCGCCTGTTCGGCGTGCCGTTTCCGGGCGCGCGCAATCCGACAGGCAGCCGCGACGTGGTGCTGGCCGAGGCCGGCCCCGCGCCGGCGCATGCGCGGGTGGTGGCCGGGGAGGACGACGAGGTGTCAGGGGACGAGGAGCGCAATTACGTCGATGACCTGAATCCCGCCTCGAAGACGGTCATTCGTGCGTTCGTCGAGACCGCGCTCGCGGCGGCGCTGCCCGAGGAGCATTTCCAGTTCGAGCGCCATGGCTATTTCGTGACCGACCTCGTCGATCACCGCGCCGGGCAACCGGTGTTCAACCGCACCGTGACGCTCAAGGACTCCTGGTCCAAGCCGCGCGCGTGATTCGGCGCGGGCCAATCGAGACCAATCCGTCCGCAGCGAGACGAATCCGTCGGCGGCGTGCCCGACGCCGGGGCGCTGCGGATCGCAGGAGGTCGAATTGCAGCTTGTGCGTGCGGTCGGCGGGATCGTAGCCGCGACATTCCTGACGGTCGCACCCGCGACCCGGTCTGCAGATCTCGCGGTCGATTACCCTTCAATGATGCGCTCGACGGTCGACGGCTTGATCGCATCCCAGACGGCGAGCGGCCTGTTCCCCTACGGCTTCGATTTTCTCGCCGACAAGTCGCTGGAGCCCGGCCGCGTATCACCGGAGAACCTGATCCGCCAGGCCGGGACAGCGTCAGCGCTGGCAGCGTACTACCAGCGCACCCACGATTCACGCCTGCGCGAGCCTCTCCAGCGGATCCTGGCGGCCTTCGGCCGCTATTCGCTGCCCATCGGCAGGTCGAGGCTGCAGCGCTGGATCGAGGGTGCGCATCTGCTTTCAATCCCCTACGGGCGCTGGACGCTGCAGACGGCGCTGCTGCGCCATGGCCTGCTCTACGAGACTGCGGGCGAAGGCAGCGTCATCAGCAGCGATGGGAAGTACGACGTCGCCGCAGCCGGATCCGTCGCATTGGCGCTGCTCGCCGAGTTGCGCTACGCAAACGCCAGCGGCGACGACCGCTACGCGGCGCTGCGGCAGTCCTGGCTCAAAGGATTGCTCGCCCTCCGGATCGCGGGCGGCGGCTTCCGCTGGCTGCCGACGTCGATCGACGATTCGCCTTACTACAACGGCGAGGGATGGCTGGCACTCGCGGTCTACCGCGACCTGCATCCGGGCGACACAACCGTCGCCACGGCGCTCCACGATCTCGACCGTGCAATGATCGAGCGCTATTCGCAGCAGCCCGATCCGAATTTCTACCATTGGGGTGCAATGGCGGCGGCGCAACGCTATGCGACGTCCCGCGATCCTCGCTTCCTCGCGTTCCTGCGCACCCAGGCACAGGAGTTCCTGACGCGCTTTCGCAAGCGCCTCGGACCCGATGCGAACAATTGCGGTGACATGGAAGGCGTCGCCGCGACGCTGGGGGTCCTCGAGACCAACGCCGCCGCCGACGTCGACCTGGTTCGGCAGCTCCGCAGCTGGGTTGCCGCCGAAGCGGCAAAGCTCCCGCGGATGCAGGTTCGAAGCGGCCAGGAAGGCCTGACTCTCGGTGGCGACGCGAGGCTGTTCGCCCCGCGCATGTCGGGCTACAGCGGCGCGTTCATTGCGGGTCTCTACGAACCGTCGACACGGGTGGACCTGATGCAGCACTGCCTGTCGGCGATGCTGATGCTCGGCCGACTCGGGAAGGCGGCCGTGCCGAAATAGCCCGCCGATCACGCGGCGGCGGCAGGTGAGTCGATGTGCCGCCGGGAGACAACGCTGCACGGCGCGCGGCAACGCAGCGCCGCAATCCTTGAACGACGAAGCCCCGCGCGTTGCCGGCGGGGCCCCGTCATCGCGGTGCGAGCCGTTACTTGCGCTTGTTCCGGTTCCGCGCTGCGACCATCATGCCGACCACGCCGACGCCCAGCAAGGCGAGCGTCGCGGGTTCCGGGATCGTCGGTGTGGTGTCTTGGAGTGCTACTTGAGCAAGCGCGCAGATCGGCACACTCGCAAGCGTCACGGCGACCAGCAATTGCTGCAATCGTTGATTCAGCATTCTTGTCCCTCCTACGAATCGGAAACCAAACCTGTCGCGACCGGGCCGCTCCCTCCCCGCCCGATCTGCCGCAGCGCCATGCACCGGTGCCGAAGCAAGCCGCGTGCGCGCTCGGAATTGTCG
This sequence comes from Casimicrobiaceae bacterium, assembly GCA_035934825.1. GTDB lineage: Bacteria > Pseudomonadota > Gammaproteobacteria > Burkholderiales > Casimicrobiaceae > VBCG01. The sequence continues at coordinate 20 of DASYXO010000003.1, read as the reverse complement.
ATATTTTTCAGTGATTTGCC
>DASYXO010000347.1:0-7782 GCA_035934825.1 Casimicrobiaceae bacterium | reverse complement strand
CAGCTCCTTCTCGACATCGTCGACCGATGCGCGGATACCGGTCGTCCGGTCGGCGAGAACCTGGACCGTGACCGAGGCCGGCAAGCCGGCCTGCAGCACCGGAAGTTCTCTCTTGATCGCATCGACGGTGGCGATCACGTTGGCGCCCGGCTGACGCTGCACGTTCATGATGATCGCCGGAATCAACGTAGAGCCGGCGCCACCGTCGCAGCCCGCGCCGGGCATCGCGGCGCGGCACGGAATGCCGACCCATGCGCCGAGCTGGTCGTTCTCGGCGCTTTCGACGACGTTGGCGACGTTGTCCATGCGCACCGGCGCCCCGTTCCTGTAGGCGACGATCAGGCGGCGGTAGTCGTCGGCGGTCAGGAGCTGGTCGTTCGAGTTGATCGTGTAGGCGCGCTTGGGGCCGTCGAAGCTTCCCTTGGCGGCGTTGGAGTTGGCGGCACTGATCGCAGTGCGCAGGGTGTCGAGCCCGATGCCGTACGACGCCAGTGCCTGGGTGTTGGCCTGGATGCGCACCGCGGGTCGCTGACCGCCCGACAGCGTCACCAGTCCGACCCCCGAGACCTGGCTGATCTTCTGCGCAAGCCGCGTATTGACGAGGTTCTGCACCTCGGTCAGCGGCACGCTGGCGGAGCTGATCGCGAGCGTCAGCACCGGCGCATCGGCAGGATTCACCTTCGCGTACACCGGCGGCAGCGGCAGATCGGCCGGCAGCAGCGAGCCGCTGGCGTTGATCGCCGCCTGCACCTCCTGCTCGGCGACATCCAGCGACAGATTCAGCGAGAACTGTAGCGTGATCACCGACACGCCGGCGGCGCTGGTCGAGCTCATGCGGTCGAGGCCGGACATCTGGCCGAACTGGCCCTCGAGCGGCGCCGTCACCGTGTTGCTCATCACCTCCGGACTGGCCCCGGGATACAGCGTGTGCACCTGGATCGTCGGGTAATCGACCTGCGGCAGCGCCGACAGCGGCAGGAACCTGAAGCCCACCAGGCCCGAGAGCACGATGGCCAACATCAGCAACGAGGTCGCGACCGGGCGCTCGATGAAAGGACGCGACGGACTCATGGCCCCGGCCCCCTTCCCTGCGCAGGCGTCATCGCGCCGCGCTGCCGGCGTTCCCGGAGCCGCGTCGCGGCTGCCCGGCATTGGCCGCGGGGGCCGCGCCCGCAGGCGCTTCCGCGCCGGTGCGCACGCGCGCGCCGTCCTTGAGACGATCGCCGCCCTCGGTGACGACTTCCTCGCCGAGTGCCAGTCCCTTCGTGATCGCGACGTTGTCGACACCCGAGATTCCGGCCACCACGTCGCGCAGCTTCACCGTATGGTCGGCGTTGACGACATAGACGAAGTCGCCGTTCGGGCCATGGCGCAACGCAATCACCGGGATGACGACCGCGCTGTCGATGGTTCGCAGCAGCAGCCGCACGTTGACGAACTGGTTCGGATACAACGTGCCGCGGGTGTTCGCGAAGCGCGCCTTGGCCTTGATGGTGCCGGTCTGGGTGTCGATCTGGTTGTCGAGCGTCAGGAAGCTGCCGGCCTCGAGTTGGCGGGTGCGCCCGCTGTCCCAGGCGGTCACCGGCAACGTCGCGCCGGCGGCGATGCGCAGTCTCACATCCGGTATCCGGTCCTGGGGAATCGAGAACTGGACGTCGATCGGCGAGACCTGGGTGATCGTCGCGACCCCGCCGCTGCTCCCTGCCGCGATGTAGTTTCCGGCATCGATCGGGCGCAGGCCGACGCGTCCGGCGACCGGTGCGACGATGCGCGACCACTGCAGGTTGAGCCGCGCGCTGTCCTCATTGGCGCGATCCAGTGCAACGGTGCCGGCCAGCTGCTGCACCAGCGCATCCTGCGTATCGACCGTCTGGCGGGCGATCGAATCCTCCTTGAGCAGCGTCCGGTAGCGCGCCAGCAACACCCGCGCCGCATCGAGCTGGGCGGCGTCGCGCGAGCGCGCGCCGCCGGCCTGGGCGAGCGCCAGCTCGAATGGCTTCGGGTCGATGATCGCGAGCACCTCGCCCTTCTGCACCATCTGGCCCTCCGTGTAGAGGACCTGGGTGACCACCCCCGAGACCTGCGGCGTGACCGTCACGCTGGCGGCCGAGACGACGGTGCCCAGCGATTCGATGATCACCGGGATGTTGGCGCGGCTTGCGGTGGCGACCCCGACCGTGCTCGGCGGCGCGCCGCGGGCGCCGGGATTCCCTCCCGGCCCGAATCCGCCCGTCGCGGGCGCCGGGGCCCGGTGCGTCAGATACCAGGCCAGGCCCGCGAGCGCGGCCAGTCCGACGACGGCGATCACCCTGCCCGACCATCGGCTGCGCCTTCGACCGGTGCCGTCGGTGCCGGTCGCAGCGGTGGTGGGAGACGACGGCGGCGGATGGTCCATGGAGGGAGTCCTCTGGGCTGGGCCTTGGTGGATCGAGACCGCCCGGTGGAACGGCCTCGATCGTTGCAAGCTGCTGCGGCGCCTCGATCGCGCACCGTGGAAAATCGTCTATCGGGGAATCACCTGGCCGGGCGCATGAATTATGACGTGCAGGCACCGATGCCCGAAACCGGCGCCCGGGACATCAGATCGCGGCAGCCGCCATCCGGTTCTGCGATCGTCGCCGATAACGCCGCTCGAGGGAGCACCGATTTGCAAGCAATCGTTTCATGCGCCGGACTCGACTGGATTGCCGGTCTCGATCCATGCGCCCAGTCCTCCCAGCAGCGGTCGCGCGCGCCGCAGGCCCTTGCCGATCAGCAGCAGGGCGGCGCGGCGCGACGACGCTTCGTTCGGACATTCGCAATAGAGCACGATGTCCCGGTCGTCGGGGAAATCGTCGCGCGTCGCGAGGTCGTCGAGGTCGAGCAGCAACGCGCCGGGTATGTGTCCGCGCGCAGCCTGCGAGAGCTTCGACCCGATGTCGATGACCATCGGCGGCGACGCCCCCGCCAATGCCTCGCGCAGCTCGTCGACCGAAATCATCGCCCCGGCCAGGAAGCGCGCCATCCGGATCCGCTGCAGCGCCTTGACCGCAATGTAGGCGGCGAACAGCGCGCCGAGGACGAGCGCGGCCGCCGCGACGTGACTCTCCATCCACGCGAGCGCGGCGTCGATCTGGCGCGCGAACGCCGCGCCCACCGCCATCGCCGCACCGACCCAGAGCACCGCGCTGCCGATCGACGCGACGATGAACGCACCCGTCGCCATCCGCAGCGCGCCCGCGATCGGCGGCGCAACGGTCGAAAAGCCGGGAACGAACTTGGAGATCACGACCGAAAAGAACCCCCAGCGCTCGAAGATGCCTTCGGTCTGGCGCACACAGGTGTCCGGGGAGAGCGAGATGCGGCACAGCCCGCGCAGCACCGGGTAGCCGTAGCGGCGGCCGGCCCAGAACCACGCGAGGTCGGCGATCAGCGAGGCCGCGACCGAGATCGCGAATGCCTGCGCGAAATCGAGTTTGCCGGCAACCGCGAGCGCGCCCGCGATCATCATCGTCGGCACGGCGGGGATCGGCAGCCCCAGTTGCTGGAGGAGGACGTTCAGGCCGACGAGCGGAACGCCGTGCGCGATCAATTGTCCTGTGATTGCATTCATCGTACGGTCGGATCCATCGGTTGCAGGGCGCGCGGCCCGGAGGAAGCAGATGGGTCCGCCTACACCCGAGCGCAATGGCACTCGTCTTTTGCCGTCGGCTACGCGACAATGCCCGCCGGCTCATGCGTGTCGGCCATAAGGATATGCGCTGAAGGGGAACCTCGTATGGACGCACTGCAGATACCGCCGGCAGCCGGTCACGCCGGCACCCGCGGCGCGCCCTCGCCGCGCAAGCTCGACGCGGCGAGCGGGGTCGCCTGGTGGGGGGAGGGCTGGCGCATCTTCGCCGCGGCGCCGGGAACGTGGATCGGAATCGTCGCCGCGTTCGTCGTCGCCTCCGCACTGCTCTACTTCATCCCGGCGATCGGAGGCGCCCTGCAGTCGGTGCTGACACCCGTCTTCGCCGGCGGCGTCATGCTGGGGTGCCATGCGCTGGCGCGCGGCGAACGACTCACCGTCGGCCATCTGTTCGAAGGCTTCCAGGGCGGACGTTTCCGGCCGCTGCTTGCGCTGGGACTCATCTGGATCGCGATCCTGGTCGCGCTCGCGGTCGTCGCAGTCGCGGCTGCGTTCCTGGCACTGGGTCCTTCGGGGGCGTCGACACTGATGGCGCTTGCCGCCCAACCGCCGGTCGACTACTCGACGCTCGCACCATTGCTCGAATCGGCGCATCTGGAGTACATCGTCATCGCGCTCGTTGTCGTCGCGATGATCGTCCTGACCACCGTCCTCCTGGCCGCGATGGCGTACTGGTTCGCGCCCGCGCTCGTGGTCCTGAACGGGGAGCGGCCGGTCGCGGCGCTGCGGATGAGCTTCGACGCATCGACGAAGAATTTCGGCGCGTTCCTGCTCTACAGCGTGATCTCCCTCGGGCTGGCGATCGCGGCGTCGATACTCCTCGGGCTCGGCTGGCTGGTGGTCGGGCCGATGGTCGCCGGCAGCTGCTACGCCGGTTGGCGGACGATCTTCGGCATCCGCGACGACATCGAGGCCGCGAAGGCATAAGCTCCCATCCCGGCACTTGCGTTCCGCGCGCCGGCGCCCTCCGGCCCACCCGACGCAGCGCAGCCCACCGCACCCCTCCCGACGCACCCCCCTGCCACCCACCGGAGCTGCCCGCGATGAACGCGACGCCCTATGTGCAAGCTCATGCCGCTCCGCGCTTCGGCTGGCTGCCCGCGCTCGGTACCTGGAAGTATTACGCGCTGCTGGGCGTGGCGGGCATCTTCGTCCTCGGCCCCCTGGGGGGGTTGGCGGCGTCCTACATGAATTTTTCGCTCGGATTCTTCGTCGGCGGGCAGGTGCTGGCGGGGATCCTGGGCTCGGCCGTGACCTTCGGCTACGGCGCGCAGGGACGCCACGGTGCGAACTACATCCAGACCACCGCCGCGTCGGTCGCCGGCATGAGCGCGATGGCCGTCGTCATCCAGGCGATGGTGTGGATGGGCCTGCCGCAGCCGCCGGTATGGCAGCTCGTCCTGTACATGCTGACGATCGGGATGTTCGGCGTCGGTGTCGGCATGCTCTACACGCCGATCCTCGTCGATCGACTGCAGCTCACCTTTCCGTCGGGACTCGCGGTCGCCAACATCCTGCGCGCCCTGACCGATCCCGTACTGCTGCGGCAATCGGTCGCGCGGCTGTTCGGCGGCATGGCGCTGGGCATTGCCGGCGGCATCGGCGCCGCCAAGGTCGCAGTGCTTGGCACGATCGAGTTGTCGGCGTCGACGTTCGGGGCGGGCATGATCGTCGGCGCGCGCATCGGCATCGCGGCACTCGTCGGCGGGCTCGCCGGGTGGCTGATGATCCCGTACTTCTTGTCGATCGGCTGGCTCGAGCCGGGCGATCCATTTCGCAAGATCACGTTCCTGATCGCGCTCGGCATGATCATGGGGGCGGCGCTGATCGACGTGACGCTGATCCTGTACAAGGCCTGGCAGCGCGCCCGGCAGAAGAGCGCCGAGCCGGCCGTGCCACAGGAGGACTGGAAGCGCACGAACATCCGCAGGCTCGTCGCCTGGGTCGTGTTCTGGGGCGTGGCGATCGTGATCGTCGGCTCGCAGGTGCTGCATCAGCCCGTCGCCTATCTGGCGATGGCGGTGCTGCTGGTCTTCGTGTTCGCGATGGTCAACGGCATCTCCGTCGGCATGGTCGACTCGAATCCCATCTCCTCGGCCTTCGTCGTCACCGTCATCCTGATGGCGGCGTTCGGGCTCAATGACCCGACCGTGGGGCTGATGGCGGCGACCGTGGTCCTGGTGTCGACCAGCGAGGCCTGCGACATGCAGCAGGACCGCTCGACGGGCTGGCGGCTCGGCACCAACCGCACGATCCAGTTCCGCTTCCAGGTCGCCGGCATCGTCATGGGTGCGATCCTCGCGGTCGTGTTCGCCCGCCTGTTCATGGACGCCTACCCGATCCTGCTCAAGGACCAGACCGTGCTGCCTGCAGACCAGCAGCCCGCGCACTGGGCGTCCGCAATGACCTACAAGTTCGTCGGGGTGCTGCGCAGCCTCACCCAGGACAAGGCCTACCAGCGCACGGCGATCTGGGTCGGCGTTGCGATCGGCTTCGTCACCGAAGTGCTGCGCAAGGTCATCAAGTCGCGAGCCGGCTACCAGCGTTTCGTCGGCTCCGGCAAGGTCGGCTTCACGACCGATTTCCTGCTCGACGCAGTCGTGCTGCCGTCGCCCTACGCGTCGTCGTTCGGCGGCTTCCTCAACCTGCCGACGTCGACCTGGTTCGCGGCCGGCGGCGCGCTCTCGAGCTTCGTCAACAGCCTGCCCAAGCGCAAGACGCAAGCGCCCTCGCTGCCCAGCGACATGAGCACGACGTCGCTCGTCGGCGGCGGGCTGATCGCCGGCGACGCGCTCGCGGCGCTCGGGCTCGGCATCGCGGGGCTGCTGGCGACCTTGAGCGGCTGAGCGCGCGCCCGCAGTTGGCGTCGGGTGCGCGGTGATCGGCAACTGGCGCGGCGATCGGCATTTGGCGGGCGGCCAGGGCTCTCGCGCAGGGCTTCGGTGGCGCAATGCGCGAGAGTCCGTGGCCACCCGCTCGTCGATGCATCGGCGCGTTGCGCACGTCGGGTCGGCGTTCCACTTGCCGCGCGGACACATCTCAGATCGGCAGCGACGCGACCCGGGCAGCAGGACGAGGCGCGGCGAGCGCGAGCGTGCGCGACGGCTGTCACGGGTGGCGCGGCAAGCGAGCCCGACAGAACCCCATCGTGCAGGACGTCCCCGAGCGCTGCCGCGCCGGGACCCGTTAGCCGGCGTTTGCGCACTTCGAGCGCACAGACGCGCCCCGGCCCGCTGCCCATGCCACCGACAATCGAACGAGAATGCCAAAAAACGGTGGCAGACCCGGTTCCGGACGACGGCAGGAAAAACGTGGTGCGTCCCGGATTTTCGGATTTCCTAGTGCGCCTGCTCCCAGTTCGGGCCGTGGCCGACCTCGACCGCCAGCGGCACACGCAGCTCGGCAACGCCGGTCATGAGCCGCGGCAGCTCGCGCAGGACGCCGGCGAGCTCGGCCTCGGGCACCTCGAGCACCAGCTCGTCGTGCACCTGCATGATCAGCCGAGCGCCGAGCTTGTCGCGGTCGATGTGCGCCTGCACGGCGATCATCGCCAGCTTGATCAGGTCGGCGGCGGTCCCCTGCATCGGCGCATTGATCGCTGCGCGCTCGGCGGCAGCGCGACGCGGCCCGCCGCCCGCGTTGATGTCGGAGAGGACGAGCCTCCGGCCGAACACGGTCTCGACGTAACCCTGCTCGCGGGCGAGCTCGCGGGTACGCTGCATGTAGGCGGCGACGCCTGGATAGCGAGCGAAATAGCGGTCGATGTACTGCTGCGCGGCACCGCGCTCGATGTTGAGCTGGGACGCGAGGCCGAACGCACCCATGCCGTAGATCAGCCCGAAATTGACGGCCTTGATGTAGCGCCGCTGGTCAGGCGTCACCTCGCCAGGGGTGACGCCGAAGATTTCCGCTGCCGTCGCGCGATGGATGTCCGCGCCCTCGTGGAATGCCTTCAGCAGTGCCGGGTCCTCCGACAGGTGCGCCATGATCCGCAGCTCGATCTGCGAGTAGTCGGCCGACACCAGCACGCGTCCCGGAGGCGCAATGAAGGCCTCGCGAATGCGGCGCCCGTCGGCGGTGCGCACGGGGATGTTCTGCAGGTTGGGGTCGAC
>DASYXO010000337.1:0-2925 GCA_035934825.1 Casimicrobiaceae bacterium | reverse complement strand
TCCATCTCGATGACCAGCGCGTCGACCTTGGCGCGGAAATGGCGGTAGAAGATCATGCTCGGGATCGCGACGATCAGGCCCATCGCCGTGTTGTACAGCGCGATCGAGATGCCGTGGGCGAGCTCGATCGGATTCGAGCCGCTCGCCGACTGCGAGCCGAAGATCTCGATCATCCCGATCACGGTGCCGAACAATCCCAGCAGTGGCGCCATTGCCGCAATCGTGCCCAGCGTCGTCAGGAAGCGCTCGAGCTCGTGCGTGACCAGCCGCCCGACCTCCTCGATCGCCTCCTTCATCACCGGCCGCGGGCTGCGCACGTTGGCGAGGCCGGCGGCAAGGATGCGGCCCAATGGTCCCTGCTCGGCCGTTCGCGCCAGCAGATCCTGCGTCGCACCCGTGTGCTTGAATTCGACCAGCACGTGGTCGACCATGCCGCGCGGCGCGACGATACTCTGGCGCAGCGACCACAGGCGCTCGAGGATCAGCGCAAGCGCCGTGACCGATGCGATGATCAACGGCCAGATCGGCCAGCCCGCTGCCTCGATGATTGACCACACGTTGCCGATGCTCCTCGATCGCCTGCCGGGTTGTGATTGCCGGAAGCCTGGCCCGGCGACGCTGAAATGTAGCTTGGCTCGCCTGCGCTAAGCAACCTCGCGCAATGAAGGGTGCAGGGTTGCGTCGCCGGCACCGCCGGGACTCACCGCGCCCGCGCGCCCGGGCGGGCGCGACGGCCGCCCGGATCGGCGATCGTGGCGCTGACGGCGGCACCGGCCAGGATGATCACCCAGCACAGGTAGATCCACAGCAGGAAGATCGGCAGCGCCGACAGCGCGCCGTAGATCGCCTGGTAGGTCGAGATGCGCGTCACGTACCACCCGAACGCGTGCTTTGCGGCCTCGAGCGCAGCCGCGGCGAGCGCCCCCGAGATCACGGCGGGCGCCAATCCCACGGGCCGCGCCGGGACCATCTTGTACAGCAACGTGAGCCCGGCGAGCGAGAACGCGAACGGCAGCATCCGCACGATGCTCTCGCCCGAGGTCCGGTGGATCGGCACGACGGCCAGCGAGTGCATGACCAGCCAGGTCGTGATCGAGATGCTCGCGCCGATCAGCACCGGGCCCGCGGTGAGGCCGATCGTGTAGACGAGCAGCCGCCTCCCGAGCGGACGCCCCTGGCGGATGCCCCAGATGGCGTTGATCTCGCGCTCCACGGTCGCGATGGCGAGCCCGGCGCTGAGCGCGATCACGGCGATCGAGATCCCGGTCAGCCGCGACGCCTGCTCGGCGAATTCGATGACGCGGGCGCGGACCTCGGCGGCCGCGCTGAACGGCAGCAGGTGGCGGAGCATGAACTGCTCGAGCGCCTTCAACCAATCCTCGAATATCGGGAAATGGGCGACGAATGCGAGGGTGACTGTCGCGAGCGGCACGATCGCGAGCAGCGTCGTGAACGACAGGCTGCCCGCGGTGCGGGCAAGGTCGATGTCGCGCATGCGAGCCGCGACCTTGAATAGGAACCGGAATGGATTGACGGTCAAGCGCGATGCAGGCGCGGCGACATGGCAAGGCCGCGCGCGGTGCGGATCGGAGCGTGCCGATTATCGCAGATCGACCCGCCGGCGATGGCGTAAGCTTTGCCCGACCGGCGACGACGGACGACACCATGACCCCGGAACCCACGCTCGCGACAGCCATACTCGGTGGCGGATGCTTCTGGTGCCTCGACGCGGTGTTCCGCGAACTCGACGGCGTCCACTCGGTGGAGTCCGGCTACGCCGGCGGGCGAACCGCCGCTCCGACCTACGAGCAGGTGTGCGCCGGCGACACCGGTCACGCCGAAGTCGTGCGGCTGCGCTTCGACCCGGCTGCGATCTCGTTCCCCGACCTTCTGCGCGTGTTCTTCACGATCCACGACCCGACGACGCGCAACCGGCAGGGCAACGATGTGGGCACCCAGTACCGGTCGGCGCTCTTCTGCCAGGACGAAGGCCAGCGCCGCGACGCGAACGCGGTCATCGCCGAGCTGACGGCGCAGGGGCTCTGGCGCGATCCGGTCGTGACCGAGGTGGCCGGGCCGGCGACATTTCATCCGGCCGAGGTCTACCACCAGGACTACTTCGAGCGCAATGGCAGCCAGCCATACTGTGCCCTCGTGGTGGCGCCGAAGATCGCCAAGTTCCGCAGGGCCTGGGCGCAGCGGCTGAAGGTGAAGCACTGACGCGAGGGCCCTGACGCCCAGGGCCGCGCGGCTCACGCCCGGGTGCAGGATGCGGTCCCGCCGACGCGACGCGGATGCCTGCTGGCCGGCAAGCACGATGGGATTCGCGAACCCCATCGCGATCAGCACGCCGCGGGCGGAGACCCGGGCGCACAAGCGCGCCATCAGGGGGCGAGGCGGTCGATGATCCAGCCTTCGTCGGCGCGCCGCCATTCGAGGCGGTCGTGCAGGCGCGAGAGGCGACCCTGCCAGAATTCGAACCGGTCGGGGATCACGCGAATGCCGCCCCAGTGCGCCGGACGCGGGACCGCGCCGGGAAAGCGGGCTTCGCAGGCGGCATACTGGGCCAGGAGCCAGTCGCGGCCGGCGATCGCCGCGCTCTGGGGCGACGCCCAGGCACCAAGCTGCGACGCCCGCGGCCGCATCGCGAAATAGGCATCCGATTGCGCGTCGCTCACGCGCTCGACGACCCCCTCGACGCGCACCTGGCGCTCGAGCTCCACCCAGAAGAACAGCAGGCAGGCATGGCGACCGGCGGCGAGCTCGCGACCTTTGCGACTCTCGTAGTTGGTGTAGAACACGAGGCCGCGCTCGTCGACGCCCTTGAGGAGCACGATGCGCGCGGCCGGCCGGCCCGCCCCGTCGACGCTGGCCAGCGTCATCGCATTTGGCTCGGGGACCGCGGCGGCCACCGCTTCGTCGAAC
>DASYXO010000332.1:0-1987 GCA_035934825.1 Casimicrobiaceae bacterium | reverse complement strand
GCCAGGCTGCGGTCATCGCTGAACACGACGACGACGAACACGCCGCGCAACTGCTGCAGGAACCAGGTGTCGCATCCGTCGACGCGGACCGGCGCATCGGCCGCAGCGGCGCCGGGTGTCATCGCCCCGGCGTAGCCGTCGCGGTCCGGCGTGTTGAGCCAGGACTGCGACAGCGTGGCGGGCACGGACAGGCGGCCACTGTTCACCAGACGCCGCGCGAATGGATGATCCTGCGCCAGCTTCAGCACAGCGTCCCGGAATGTTCGGCTCACCTCGGTCCTGGGAGAGATGAAGTCGGTCGAGCGTGTCGAATTCAGGATGTTTTCGTCGGCGGCAAATTCACGCTCGGCGCCATAGCTGTCGAGCAACCGATCCGGAGCCTTGCCCGCGAGCACCAGGCCCAGCTTCCAGCCCAGGTTGTCGACGTCCTGCACGCCCGAGTTCGCGCCGAGCGCGCCGAAAGGCGACACGCCATGCGCCGCGTCGCCGGCGAAGATCACGCGGCCATGCCGGAAGCGTTCCATCCGTTGGCAGGCGAACGTATAGACGCTGACCCACTCGAGCTCGAACCGGGCGCCCTCGCCCAGCAATGCCCTGATGCGGGGAATCACCTTCGAGGGCTTCTTCTCTTCCTCGGGATCGACGTTTCCGCCAAGCTGGAAGTCGATGCGCCAGACGTTGTCGGGCTGCATGTGAAGCAGCACCGACTGGTTGGGGTGGAAAGGCGGGTCGAACCAGAACCAGCGCTCCGCGGGAAAGTCGGCGCTCATCCTGACGTCGGCGATCAGGAAGCGGTCGTGGAACGTGCGGCCCCGGGCCTCCTGCCCAAGCATGCTGCGCAGCGGCGAGCGCGATCCGTCGCAGGCGACCACGTACTCGCCGTGAATCCGGTAGGCACCCTCGGGAGTCTGGACCTCCAGCTCGGCGTGGTCGGCGCGGTGCTCGAGTGCGACGACGCGGCTTTTCCAGCGCAGATCGACGTTCGGCAGTGCGGCCGCGGCCTCGTAAAGATAGCCCTCGCAGTAGTACTGCTGCAGGTTGATGAACGCCGGACGCCGATGCCCGCATTCCGGCAGCAGGTCGAAAGCGTAGGCGAGCGCGTCCTGGAAAAAGACCTTGCCGACGCTCCACGACACGCCCTTGTCGACCATCCGCTGGCCGACTCCCAGCCGATCCCAGATTTCCAGCGTGCGCTTGGCGAAGCAGATCGCGCGCGACCCGGTGGAGAGCCTGCAGTCTTCGTCGAGCACGACGACCGGAATCGCCTGCCGGGCGAGATCGATCGCCATCGTCAACCCAACCGGGCCCGCCCCGACGACAATCACAGGGTGGCGCGCGGGCTGCGCGGCATCCTGGTCCACGCACCTGGCGTAGGCAAACGCGTGGCGCTGGTAATCGATGTTCGCGCCGGTCGCCTCGCGAATCATGTCGGCTGCAGATGCGTGGCCGGCCATTGGACGCAAAATCCGCGGGGCATCGGCGGCGATCAGCGGAGCCCGGCCGCTTCGCCTTCCAGCGCCTGCCACATCTCGACGTCGCGCTGCGCCGTCCAGATCCGTGGATCGGCGTGCCCGTTCGCGAGGTCGTAGGCGCGCGACACGTCGAAGGGCATGCAGTGCTCGAAGATGACCCATTGCCCGTACTTCGGCTTCATTGCCTCCAAGGTCTCGCGATAGATGCGGCGCAGGTCCTTGCCTGCAGCTGCGCCCGCCCTCACCGCCGCGTAGAGCTCGGAAACGAATGCGCGCGTGCCGGCGACGCCCGCCTGGACCTGCTGCGAGGTCGTCAGCGCCGCGCCGCGACCGGGCACCAGCTTCTCCGGCCGCAACGCGGCGAGCGCATCGAGGGTCGCCGGCCAATCCTCGTAATAGGCGTCCCCCGCATAGGGCGTGGCTCCGTACTCGACGAGATCGCCCGAGAACAGGATCCTCTCCGACGGCAGCCAGACCACGGTGTCGCCCCTGGTGTGGCCACGCCCGGGCTGCAG
>DASYXO010000310.1:0-4069 GCA_035934825.1 Casimicrobiaceae bacterium | reverse complement strand
CTCGAGCCGCTGCAGGCGACTCCGACGATCATCGAGGACAACTGCTTCATCGGCGCGCGCTCCGAGGTGGTCGAAGGTGTCATTGTCGAGGAGAACTCGGTGCTCGGCATGGGCGTGTTCCTCGGCCAGAGCACGCGGATCTACGATCGCGCCACCGGCAGCGTCACCTACGGGTGCGTGCCTGCCGGGTCGGTTGTCGTCGCGGGCAGCCTGCCTGCCACCGACGGCAGCCATAGCCTCTACTGCGCGGTGATCGTCAAGCGCGTGGATGCCAAGACGCGCTCGAAGACTGGCATCAACGAATTGCTGCGGCTGTAGGCGCGTCGTGTCCGTCAGCCTGAAGACCCCCGAGGACATCGCCGGCATGCGCATCGCAGGCCGGCTCGGCTCCGAACTGCTCGACTTCCTGACCCCGATGATCGTCAGCGGCGTCTCGACGCGCGAGATCGACGCGGCTGCGCACGACTACATGGTCAACGTCCAGAAGACGACGCCTGCAACGCTCAATTACGCCCCGCCCGGCCACTCGCCCTACCCGGCTTCCCTGTGCACGTCGGTCAACCACGTCGTCTGCCATGGCATCCCGGGCGAGAAGAAGCTTAAGGAAGGCGACATCGTCAACGTCGACGTGACGGTGATCAAGGACGGCTACCACGGCGACACCAGCCGGATGTTCTTCATCGGCAAGCCGTCGATCCAGGCCCGCCGGCTGGTCGAGATCACCTACGAGGCGATGTGGCGCGGCATTCGCGCCGTCAGGCCGGGCGCGCACCTCGGCGACATCGGCTCGGCGATCCAGCGCTTCGCCGAGAGTCATGGATTCTCGGTGGTGCGCGAGTTCTGTGGCCACGGCATCGGCACGCGCTTCCACGAGGATCCGCAGGTGCTGCACTATGGCCGCCCGGGGACCGGACTCAAGCTGCAGGCGGGCATGATCTTCACGGTGGAGCCGATGATCAATGCCGGGCGCGCCGCGATCCGGTCGCTGGCCGACGGCTGGACGATCGTCACCGCCGACCATTCCCTGTCTGCGCAGTGGGAGCACACGGTGCTGGTCACCGATGCCGGCTGCGAAGTGCTGACGCAGTCCGCGGGGACGCCTTCCCCGCCCCCGGTCTCCGACTGAGCGTTCGCGGCGGATGAGCTTCGCGCCAGGCGCCGCCGTCCCTCGCCCGGCGTCGCCGGCGTCGCGGGTGGAGCACTGGCGCCAGCGTCTGGCCGGCGGGCGCGCGAGCCTGCGCGAGGCGTTCTTCGCGACCGGCGACACGCAGCGCCTGCTGCGCGGCCTGTCGGACCTGACCGACGAGGTGGTCGCCGGCGCGTGGGCCGACAGCGGCTGCCGCGGGCATTGCGCGCTGGTTGCCGTCGGCGGCTACGGCCGCGGCCAGCTCTATCCCCACTCCGACGTCGACGTGCTGATCCTGCTGCCCGATGCGAGCGACGGCGAGGCAACGGCCGCGATCGAACGCCTCCTCGCCGCGCTGTGGGACATCGGCATCGAGCTCTCGCACGCGGTGCGCACCCTCGTCGAATGCGTGAGCGAGATGGCAACCGATACGACGATCCGCACGAGCCTCCTCGAACACCGGCACCTCGCGGGCTCGCGCCGGCTCTACGACGGATTCCGGCACGAATTCGCGAGCTCCATCGACGTTCGCGCGTTCTACGCGGCCAAGGTCCTCGAGCAGCAGCAGCGCCACCTGAAGTACCACGACGCGGCCTACAACCTGGAGCCCAACGTCAAGGAGAGTCCGGGCGGCCTGCGCGACCTGCAGACGGTGATCTGGATCGCGCGTGCCGCCGGGCTCGGTCGCTCGTGGAGAGAGTTGGCGAAGAACGGACTGATGACGCCCGCCGAGGCGCGAGCGGTCGCGCGCCAGGAACGAACGATCGGTGCGTTGCGCGCCCGCCTGCACTACCTCGCCGGGCGGCGCGAGGATCGGCTGGTGTTCGACCTGCAGTCGGCGTTGGCGCGCGAAATTGCGCTGGTCGACAAGCCGGCGCGGCGCGCGAGCGAACAGCTGATGCAGCGGTATTACCGTGCAACGAAAGTCGTACGCCAGGTCAATACGCTGCTGTTGCAGAATCTCCATGCGTGGCTGTATCCGGCGGCCACGGCTCCGGTCCCCATCGATGCCGATTTCCAGCGCGTCGACGAGTTGCTCGACGTCCGCAACGAGTCACTTTTCGAGCGGCGGCCCGGCGCGATGTTCGATGCGTCCCTCACCGTCCAGCGGCACCCCGAGTTGCGCGGCATGACCGCGCGCACGCTGCGCGCGCTGTGGCGAAACCGCCGCCGGATCGACGCGGCTTTCCGTCGCGATCCGGCGCACCGTGCACAGTTCGTGCAGATGCTACGAGAGCCCCGCGGGCTCACGCACGCGCTGCGCCGGATGAATCTGTACGGGATTCTCGGCCAGTACCTGCCCGCATTCGGCCGCATCGTCGGTCAGATGCAGCACGACCTGTTCCACGTCTACACGGTCGACGAGCACATCCTGATGGTCATCCGCAACCTGCGCCGCTTCACCGAGGCGCAGCATGCCCACGAATACCCGTTGTGCTCGCGGCTGATCGCTGACTTCGAGCGCAAGGAGGTCCTCTATCTCGCGGGCTTGTTCCACGACGTGGCCAAGGGTCGTGGCGGCGATCACTCGGTGTTGGGCGAACGCGAGGCGCGCAGGTTCTGCCGGCAGCACGGGTTGCCCGACGACGACACCGAGCTCGTCGCGTGGCTGGTCGCCGAGCACCTGACGATGTCGTCGACTGCGCAGAAGCAGGACATCACCAACCCGGAAGTCGTCGACGCATTTGCGAAGAAAGTCGGCAACGAGCGCGCGCTGTCCGCACTCTACCTCCTGACGGTCGCCGACATCCGCGGGACGAGCCCCAGCGTCTGGAACGCGTGGAAGGCGAAGCTCCTCGAGGACCTCTATCATGCGACGAGGACCGTGCTGGCGGGGGGCGCAGCGCAGCGCACGATCGCCGACAGCATCGAGCTGCGCCAGCGCGAGGCACGTCGCCTGCTGCGCCTGTACGCGGTGCCCGAAGGTGCCGAACAGCGGCTCTGGCGCGAGCTCGACATCACGTATTTCCAGCGCCATACCGCCGACGAGATCGCCTGGCACGCGCGTCATCTGCACTGGCGCGTCGGCCAGACGACACCGGTGGTCAAGGTCCGTCTCGCCAAGGACGGAGCGGGCCTGCAGGCACTGGTCTACGTTCCCGACCAGAAGTCCCTGTTCGCCCGTGTCTGCGGATTCTTCGGCCGCGCCGGGCTGTCGATCCTCGATGCCAAGGTGCACACGACGCGCGACGGCTATGCGCTCGACACGTTCGCCGTCCACGACCCCGCCAATCCGACTGCGTCGTACCGCGAGACCATCCAGTACGTCGAATACGAGCTTGCGCAAGCGCTGGCCTCGCCCGTGCCGCTGACACCTCCCGCGGTCGGGCGCATCTCGCGCCAGCTCCGGCATTTTCCGCTGACGCCCGAAGTGCAGATCTTCCCGGACGACAAGGGCATGCACTTCATCCTCGAGATCGTCGCCGGCGACCGTCCCGGTCTGCTCGCTCGCATCGCCTACGCGCTCGCGCAAGCCAACATCGACGTCGTCAGCGCGAGGATCAACACGCTGGGCGAGCGTGCCGAGGACGTGTTCCTGATCAGCGGTGCGAAACTCCACGACGAGCAGGCATTGCTGCGACTCGAGACGGCGCTCTACGAGCAGTTGCGCGTCTGAGTTTCCCCGTCCGCGCGGTGGGCGGCCGCGGCGATGGCTTACTCGTCCGGGACGTCAGTGCCCGGAAACAGCACGCTGGTGAACCCGAAGCGCGAGAAATCGCGCACGCGCATTGGATAGAGGATGCCGTCGAGGTGGTCGCACTCATGCTGGACGACACGCGCGTGGAATCCCTCGACCTCGCGGTCGATTACGCGGCCCTGGGGGTCGAGCCCGCGATAATGGATGCGCGCGTGGCGCGGGACGACACCGCGCAGCCCCGGGACCGAAAGGCAGCCCTCCCAACCGTCTTCCATCGCATCGGAGAGCGGCGTGATCATCGGGTT
>DASYXO010000308.1:0-5176 GCA_035934825.1 Casimicrobiaceae bacterium | reverse complement strand
TCGGCCAGCGTGCTCATCGTGGCCACCACTTCCTCGAACGGGGCGCGCCCGGTCAGGTCGCGGGCCAGGGTGTGCAGGAAGGCGCGCCGGCGCAAGCGCCGCAGGGCGCGGGCCAGCGACGCTGCGTCGCCGCTGGCAACGACCGCGTCGAGCACCTGCGTCGCAGCCGGCCAGTCGAACCGGCGGGCGAGCATGGCGTCGATCTCGCCGCGTAGCGCCGGCTCGGCGGTGAAGGCGCGTTGGGCGTAAGCGCTGAACGCCAGCGCAAGCTCGAGGTCCATCGGGGGCGGGGTCATCGGCGGAACGGGCATCGCCAGCCGGCCGCGCGGCCGGGACGCCGAAGGGCATCCGTTACAATCACTCGCAGGACGGGTTTCCTTTCATTATGCCTTCGACCGAGTCACCGCCACGCCGGATCGACCGCGTGCTGCGGTTTGCGGCCATGGCAATACTCGTCGCGGTCGGGGCGTTCTGCGTCCTGCTGCTCTCGATCCGGCTGATCGTGTTCCCGCAGGTCGAGGCGCGCCGCGTCGATATTGCGCAGTGGCTGGGTGCCAGGATCGGGCAACCGGTCGAGATCGATGCCGTGCAGACCGGCTGGGACGGCTGGAACCCCAAGCTGTCGATACGCGGATTCCGCGTGCTCGACCGCACCGCGGCTGCGTCGCCGCTGCTCGATCTCCCGCGCGTCGACCTGGTGATCGCGTGGACGTCGCTGCCGCTCCTGGACCTGCGCCTCAAGGAACTGCAGATCGATTCGCCCCGGCTCTGGGTGCGCCGCGATTTGCAGGGGCGCATCCACGTCGCCGGCGTCGAGGTCGACACGCAAGCCGCGGCCGACGATTCGGCCTTCGCCGACTGGCTGCTGCGCCAGCCGCGCGTCCTGGTGCGAGACGCGCTGGTCGTCTGGAACGACGAATACAGAAATGCGCCCGAGCTGATCCTCGATCACGTCCAGTTCCGGCTCGAGAGGCGTTTTGGTCACCGGCGCATCGGTCTCACCGGCGTACCGCCTTCCGGGCTCGCGGCGCCGCTGGACCTGCGTGCCGATGTCACCGGCGGATCGCTCAAGGAGTGGAAGAGCCTCGACGGTCGCATCTACCTGCGGCTCGATTACGCGGACATCGCGGCCTGGGGCAACTGGCTGCCGCTGCCGGTTCCGATCGAACGCGGCGAGGGAGCGCTGCGGATGTGGGTCGACGTCAAGGCTTCCCAGCCTGCCAGCGTCGTCGCCGACCTCGAATTGACGGATGTGCAGGCGACGCTCGACCCGGACCTCGCACCGCTGACTCTTTCCCACCTCGCAGGGCGCGCGCACTGGAAGATCGCGGGATCGCACACGGAGGTGAGCGCACAGGGGCTGTCGTTCGCATTGCCGGGCGGCAGCACGACCGCACCCGCGAATTTCACGCTGATGCTGGATTCGCCGCAGGCCCGCGGCGGTCCGCGTGGACGCATTGGATTCGACCGGCTCGAGCTGGCACCCCTGGCTGCGATCGCGGGGCAGCTTCCGCTTCCGGCGCAGTTGCGCCAGGATCTCGCGCGGTTCGACCCGCGCGGCACCGTCTCGGACGCGACTATCCAATGGACCGGCGCGATCGACGCACCGTCGGCCTACAAGGCCAGCGGCCGGTTCCAAGGCGTTGGCATTGCGACCCAGGACGCGTGGCCGGGCGTGTCGAACGTGAGCGGAAGCGTCGATTTCGACCAGACCCGTGGAAGCGTGAGGCTTTCTGCTCAGGCCGTGACGATCGCACTGCCGCGGGTGTTCGCCGAGCCCCTGTCGTTCGACAGCCTGCAAGGGGATTTCGGATGGAATCGAAGCGCGGGCACGCTCCAGGTGGCAGTGAAGGACCTGGCCTTCGCCAATGCGACCGCGGCGGGCCTGGCATCGGGGACCTGGCGGGCCGCTGGCGGAGGACCCGGCGACATCGACCTGACGGCGCAACTGACGCGCGCCAATCTCGCCGACACCTGGCGCTTCGTGCCATTGCGGGTCGGTGCGTCGCTGCGCGACTGGTTGCATCGTGCGATTACCCAAGGCGCATCCAACGACGCCCGGGTGAAGCTTGCCGGCGACCTCGCGCAGTTTCCCTTTCCCCAGGGCAAAGGGGGGCAGTTCACCGTCGTGGCGAAAGTGCAGGGCGCCGCGCTCGACCACACCGAGGGCTGGCCGGTGATCACCGGCGTCGACGCCAACCTCCGTTTCGACGGGCCGCGTCTGTCGGTGGATATCTCGCAGGGTACGGTGTCGAACGCCCAGATCGCCACGACCCACGTCGAGGTCGCCGACTTGTGGAGCGAGCAGCCGGTGCTGTCGGTCGACGGAACTGCGAGCGGGCCGACGAGCGCCTTCCTGGATTTCATCGCGCACAGCCCGATCGCCGGCTGGATCGACCACGCGACCGACGACGCGAGCGCCACCGGCGAAAGCCGGCTTGCGCTCAGGCTCAGTTTGCCGCTGGCGAGCGCGTCGGGTACCGCCGTTGCTGGCACGCTGCAACTTGCCAACGACGCGATCACATTCCCGGGAGTGCCGCCGCTCACCGGTGTCGAGGGAAGCATCGCCTTCACGCAGGACGGTGTTCGAGCTCGCGACGTCGTGGCGCAGGTGCTGGGGGGACCGGCCACGCTGCAGATCGGCCGGGGGGCCGATGGCGTCGTGCACGTCGATGCCACGGGAATGGCCGACCTGCAGCAACTGCGTGCGCAACACGCCTCGCCGCTGCTCGACCATGTCAGCGGGAATGCCGCTTGGAAGTTCGCGCTCGCGGCGCGAAACGGCGTTCCCGCGTGGAGCATCGACTCCAGCCTCCAAGCCGCGGCGATCGACCTGCCCGCGCCGCTACGCAAGGCGCCCGGCGTGACCGCGGCCCTGCATGTCGAGCGGAGCATGCTCGACGCGAACGACGACCGCATCGTGGTCGACTACGGGCCAGCGGTCCGGCTGCTGCTGCATCGCCACAACAGCGCCGACGGCATGGAGGTCGATCGGGCGCTGGTGCTGCTGGGCAACGCCGCGACCGGAACGTCGATGCCCGAGCGACCGGGGATCCGGGTCCGTGGCGACGTCGCTTCGATCGATGTCGATCATTGGCTCGCGCTGGTCGCGGGTGCCGAAAGCGGCGTTGCCGACGCCAGCGGCAAAGGGCTCGCACTCGAGGCGATCGACGTCGACGCCGCGCAACTTTCAGTGTTCGGCCGCAAGTTCACGCAGGTCGGCGTCAGCGGGCAGCGGGACGGTGCCGATTGGAAGCTCAAGCTCGATGGAAGCGCTCTTTCGGGAACCGCGGTATGGCACGCCGCCCAGGCGGGTGCCCCCAATGGGCGCCTGGTCGCGCGGCTTGCCAGGCTTTCGCTGCCGCCGGCGCCCGATGCAGCGACTGCGCCGGGTCCGTCGGCGTCCGTGGCGCCGGATGCGGGGACGTCTGCGGCACAGGCGGCTGCGGCGGCAAGAAACCATTGGCCCGAAGTCGATCTCGCGGCGGAGGCGTTCTCGTCCAAGCGACACGCGCTGGGCTCGCTCGAATTGCTGGCCGATCCAACCGGTCCCGATTGGCAGATCCGGAAGCTGTCCCTGGCCAACGACGCGGGGCGCATCGACGCCCGGGGCTGGTGGCGCAACGCGACCGGGCATTCGCAGACGCGCCTCGACGTGGCGATCGACGTCAAGGAGGCCGGTGAATTCCTCGCCCGCTTTGGTTGGCCCGATGTCGTCAAGGGAGCGGCGACGAGAATCGACGGCGAGGTCGCCTGGAACGGCGCGCCGAGCGCGTTCGATTACTCTACGCTGTCGGGGTCGTTCAAGCTCAAGTCCGAGCGGGGCCAGTTCACTAAGATCGAACCCGGCGTCGGTAGACTGCTGGGCGTGCTGTCGCTGCAGGCGCTGCCGCGGCGCATCACGCTCGACTTCCGCGACGTGTTCAGCGAAGGCTTCGCATTCGACAGCGTGACGGGGAACGTGCGCATGCAGAACGGCGTCATGCACACCGACGACCTGCGGCTCACCGGGCCGTCGGCGATCGTCGACATCGCGGGTGATGCGGACCTCGCGAACGAAACGCAGCAGCTCAAGGTGAAGGTCCAGCCGTCGCTTTCGAGCGGCGTGTCCGCGGGCGCGGCGGCGCTGTTCCTCGCCAATCCGCTGGTCGGCGCCGCCGTCGGCGCCGGAACCCTGCTCGCGCAGAAGATATTCAACAATCCCTTCGATCAGCTGTTCAGCTACGAATACCTGGTGTCGGGGGGCTGGGACGATCCGTTGGTCGCGCGCGTGGGGGCGAGCGCCAGGACGTCGTCGACCGCGCCGGGACGCTGATCATGGACAGGAACGAAGCTTCGGCGATGCGGGTGGCGGCGGTCCAGATGACGTCGGGCGCCGACGTGGGCGTAAACCTGCGCCAGGCAGAAGGATTGGTGGATGCGGCGGCGCGCGAAGGTGCCGAGCTCGTGCTGCTTCCCGAGAACTTCGGCCTGATGGGCCTGCACGCGCGCGACAAGCTCGCCGCGCAGGAAGAGGACGGCGATGGCATCCAGCAGGCATTCCTCGCGCGGTCCGCGCAGCGCAACCGCCAGTACGTGATCGGCGGCAGCGTTCCGCTACGAAGCCGCGATCCCGGCCGGGTGCGGCAGTCGCTGCTGGTCTACGGTCCCGACGGCACCCGCGTCGCCCGATACGACAAGATCCACCTGTTCCGTTTCACGCAAGGCAACGAGGATTACGACGAGGCGAAGACGATCGAAGCGGGCTCGGAGCCGACGAGCTTCGTCGCGCACTGTGGGCGCATCGGCCTGTCGATCTGCTATGACCTGCGCTTCCCCGAACTGTATCGACGCCTCGGTGACCTGTCGCTGATCGTCGTGCCTGCGGCATTCACGGTCCCGACCGGCGACGCGCACTGGGAGACGCTGCTGCGCGCACGCGCGATCGAGAACCAGTGCTATGTCCTCGCCTCCGCGCAGGCGGGCGCTCACCCGGGCGGACGCAGGACCTGGGGGCATTCGATGCTGGTCGATCCCTGGGGCGCGATCATCGCCAGCCGGCCCGAGGGTCCCGGCATCGTCGTGGCAGACGTGGAGCCGGCGCGCATCGCCGACGTTCGCAGCCGCTTGCCGGCGTTTGCGCATCGGAAACCGTGGCCCGCCACGTAATTGGGGTCAGCGCTCCGTAATTGGGGTC
>DASYXO010000300.1:0-2399 GCA_035934825.1 Casimicrobiaceae bacterium | reverse complement strand
ATGAACGCGAAATCGTCGCTGGTCATCTCGGGTGTCGGGTTGCGCTCGACCCGGGCATCGCCGACGACCGCGGCGGCGGCGCGCGCGGCGTTCGCCGTTTCGTCGGCGGTGTTGACGGTCGCAGGGTAACGCCGCTCGTAGCGCAGGCTCGCCTGCAGGTCGAAGGTCGCGGCGATGCCGGCGACGATTCCGCGCATCCGCGTCTCGATCAGGTCCTGCACCTCGTGCTTGAACGTCCGCACGGTCCCGCGCAGCACCAGCTGCTCCGGAATGACGTTCCAGGTGTCACCGGCGTGCACCTGCGTGACGCTCACCACGCCCGTTTCCAGCGGATGGATGTTGCGCGACACGATCGTCTGCAGCGCGTTGATCGCATGCGCTGCGAACAGCATCGGGTCCTTGGCCTGGTAGGCCATCGCCGCGTGCGCGCCCTTCCCGATCGCGATGATCTCGAAGATGTCGTAGGCACCCATCAGCGGGCCCTCGCGCATCGCGAACGTCCCGGCGGGCATCCGCGGCCAGTTGTGCATGCCATAGACGGCGCGCATCGGGAAGCGGTCGAACAGGCCTTCCTCGACCATGACGCGGCCGCCGCCTTCGTTCTCCTCGGCGGGCTGGAAGATGAAATACGCGGTCCCGTCGAAGCGGCGGCGCTGCGCCATCGCCCGGGCCGCGGCAAGCAGCATCGTCGTGTGGCCGTCGTGGCCGCAGGCGTGCATGCGGCCGCGGTGGCTTGATGCGTGGGCCACGCCCGACCGTTCCTCGACGTGCAGCCCGTCCATGTCGGCGCGCATCCCGATGGACGCGCGCGAGTTCCCGTTCGAGAGCACGCCGACGACGCCGGTCCTGGCGAGCCCGGTGTGGACCTCGAGGCCAAACGAGCGCAGGCGCTCGGCGACATAGGCAGCGGTCGCGACTTCCTCGAACGCGGTCTCCGGATGCGCGTGCAGGTGGTGGCGCCATCGGCGCATCTCGGTGTCGAGCGCGGCGACTTCGGGGACGATGTTCATGCGGCTATCCTTGCGAATGAACTTCAATCCTAGCACCGCCTGCGCGCTTGCCCGGCCTACAACCGGAGCTTTCGCCGGCCTGCTTCCAGACCGCATCCGGTAAAATCGCAGGCGTCGCCCATGTATACGCGCACCTACGACCTGCTGGTGATCGGAGGCGGCATCAACGGCGCGGGCATCGCACGTGATGCCGCAGGGCGCGGCCTCTCGGTGCTGCTGGTCGAGCGCGACGATCTCGCCGCACACACGTCGTCGTGGAGCACCAAGCTGATTCACGGCGGGCTGCGCTATCTCGAGCACTTCGAGTTCCGGCTGGTGGCCGAGGCGCTCGCCGAGCGCGAGGTGCTGCTGCGCGCCGCGCCGCACATCATCGAGCCGCTGCTGTTCGTCCTGCCGCACGAGCCGCACCTGCGGCCGAAGTGGATGATCCGCGCCGGGCTGTTCCTCTACGACCGGCTTGGCGGACGGATGACGCTGCCGAAGTCCTTCGCGACGCGGCTCGACGGCAGTCGCTACGGCGCGGGCCTCAAGCCGCGCTTTCGCAACGGCTTCGTCTACGCCGACGCGCGTGTCGACGACGCGCGCCTGGTGGTGCTGAACGCAATCGACGCGCGAGCGCGCGGCGCTACGATCCGCGTTCGCACCGCGCTCGAGGGCGCCCGGCGCGAAGGCGGATTGTGGCGCGCGGCGCTCACCTCCGGTAACGGATCGACGTCGGAAGTCAGCGCACGCGCGCTGGTCAACGCCGCCGGTCCCTGGGTCGCCGACGTGCTGGGCAGGGCAAGCGACGCGCCGGTCGGCGCGCGCGTGAGGCACGTCAAGGGCAGCCACATCGTCGTGCCCCGCGTGCACGCGGAAGATCACGCCTACATCCTGCAGAATGCCGACAAGCGCATCGTCTTCGTCATCCCCTACCAGGACCGGTATTCGCTGATCGGCACAACCGATGTCCCCGTCGACGACTACGCACATCCGTCGATCGGCGCCGAGGAGATCGATTACCTGCTCGAGCTCGTCAATGCGTACGTCGATCGGCCGCTCGCTCCTCGCGACATCGTGTGGACCTACAGCGGCGTGCGGCCTCTTTACGATGACGGCGCGAACGATCCGTCGGCGATCACGCGCGATTACGTGCTCAAGGTCGACGCGCAGGCGCCCGCAGCGACGGACGCGGGCCGCGCGCCACTGCTGTCGGTGTTCGGCGGCAAGATAACGACGTATCGCAAGCTCGCCGAGGCGGCGCTGGTCGAGTTGCGGCCGTTCTTTCCGGACATGAAGCACGCCTGGACGGCCACCGCGCAACTTCCGGGCGGCGACCTGCCCCGCGGCGACCGCACCGCGTGGCTCGGCGACCTTCGCCGGCGCTACCCGGCGCTCGACCCCGAGCTG
>DASYXO010000298.1:0-3576 GCA_035934825.1 Casimicrobiaceae bacterium | reverse complement strand
CACGACGACATCGCCTGCGCGCGCGGCGCCGATCGCCTCGGCAATCGCCTTCGCGCGATCGAGTACGACCGACCACGGCGCGCTCGACCCGGCGAGCCCGGGGACGATATCCTCGACGATCGTTTGCGGATCCTCGCCGCGCGGGTTGTCGCTGGTGACGACGATCCTGTCGGCGAGGTGCCCCGCCACCTCGCCCATCTGCGGCCGCTTGCCGCGATCGCGCTCGCCGCCGCAGCCGAACACGCAGACCAGCCGTCCCCGGCCGACCGACGGGCGCAATGCGGCCAGCACCTTCTCGAGCGCATCGGGCGAGTGCGCATAGTCGACGACCACCGTCGGCAGCGCGCCGCCGCCGAGGCGTTCCATGCGCCCGGGAGGCGGGGTGACGTCCGCGAGCGCCGCGAGGGCATCGGGAAGCGCAATGCCGCTTTCGAGCAGCACGCCCAGCACACCCAGCAGGTTCTGCACGTTGAACGCGCCAGCAAGGCGCGTCTCGAGTCGCCCGCTGCCGCCGGGCGTCGTGACCTCGATCGCCATGCCGGTCGCGGTCGTCGCGACGGAGGTGGCGGCGATGTCCGCGCCGGGGGCACCATAGGCGAGCACGCGCTGGCCGCGGCCGCGGAGCTTCGCGATCAGCTCGCGGCCGAACGCGTCGCCGGCATTGACCACCGATGCGTGCAGGCCCGGCCAGTCGAAGAGCCGCGCCTTGGCCGCTCCGTAGGCGGCCATCGTGCCGTGATAGTCGAGGTGGTCGCGCGTCAGGTTGGTGAACAGCGCGACATCGAACGCGATGCCGTTGACCCGCCCCTGGTCGAGGCCGTGCGACGAGACCTCCATCGCGACGGCGGCCGCGCCCTGGTCGCGCCATTGCGCGAGCCATTCGTGCAGCAGGCAGACGTCGGGGGTCGTGTTGCGCGTGCTTTCGAGCTCGCCGATGAAACCGGCGCCGAGCGTGCCGGCGAAAGCCGTGCGCCTCCCGCAGTGCGCGAGTGCCTGCGCAGTCCAGTGCGCGCAGGAGGTCTTGCCGTTGGTGCCGGTGACGCCGACCATCCACAGCGCCAGCGACGGATGGCCATAGACGGCCGACGCGATCGACCCCAGTCGCTGCTTCAGGTCGCCGACGCCGAGCTGCGGCACCTGCCAGCGCGCATCCCACGCGAAGTCCCGCGTCTCCCACAGCACTGCCGCGGCGCCGCGCGCGATCGCGTCGCCGATGTAGGCGCGACCGTCGCGCTGTGCGCCGGGATAGGCCGCGAAGGCGACGCCGTGCTCGACCGCGCGGCTGTCAGCGCTGATTCGCGCGGGCCGCGTCGGCAGTCGCGCGAGCAGCGCTTCGGATTGGGCGTCGGCAGCGGCGGGGGCGATCACGAGCACCGCCTCCACGCGCCGAGGACCGCCGGGCGCATCACGACGACTCCTTCACGCCACCATCTGTCGTCCGCGCATCCTGCGCGGGCCGCAGCACGTTGTCGACCGGCGCGTCGGTCGGGACGTTCAGCATTCGCAGCGCGGCGCCAACGACGTTCGAGAACACCGGCCCGGCGACGCTGCCGCCGTAGTAATCGCCGGTCGACGGCTGGTCGATCATCACCGCAACGATCAGGCGCGGATTCGACATCGGCGCGATGCCGACGAAGTCCGCGACGTATTTCCGCTCGTAGGCCCCATCGGCGACCTTGCGGGCGGTTCCGGTCTTGCCACCGACGCGGTAGCCGGGAACCTGCGCCTCGGGCGCGGTCCCGCCAGGCTGGACCACCAGCTCGAGCATGTGCCGGATCTTGCGCGCGGTGTCGGGCGAGATGACCGGCACGCCCGCCACCGGGCCGTCGGTCTTCAGCAACTCGACGGGCTTCAGCTCGCCGCCGTCGGCGAAGATCGTGTAGCCCCGGGCGAGCTGCACCAGCGTCACCGAAAGGCCGTGGCCGTAGGCCATCGTCGCCTGCTCGATCGGACGCCAGGTATTCGGCGGGCGCAGGCGTCCGCCGGCTTCCCCGGGGAATCCGGTCTGCGGCGGCGTGCCGAAGCCCGACTCGGTGAACATGTTCCACATCGTCTTGGCGGGCAGCGACAGCGCGATCTTGGCCGCGCCGACGTTCGACGATTTCTGGATCACCTGGGCGACGGTCAGCGGCCCCGCGCGGTGCGCATCGTGGATGGTGTTGGACCCGATGGTCATCTGTCCCGCTTCGGTGTGGATGATCGTGTCGGGCGTGATCTTGCGAGCTTCCAGCGCCGCAGCGATGGTGAACGGCTTCATCACCGAGCCAGGCTCGAAGGTGTCGGTCAAGGCGCGATTGCGCATCGTGCTGCGCGCGACCTTGTCGCGGCTGTTCGGGTTGTAGGTCGGCAGGTTGGCGAGCGCCAGGATCTCGCCGGTCCTGGCATCGAGGACCACGATGCTCCCGGCCCTGGCCTTGTTGCGATCGACGGCCGCCTTGAGCTCGCGGAACGCGAGGTACTGGATGCGCGAATCGATCGACAGCACGAGGTCGCGGCCGGCCTGTGGCGCGCGGATCGCGGCGACGTCCTCGACCGCTTCGCCGCGGCGATCGATGATCACCCGGCGCGATCCGGACAGCCCGCCCAGCCACGCCTGCTGCGAAAGCTCGATGCCTTCCTGGCCGCGATCGCGATCGCCGGTGAATCCGATGATCTGCGCCGTCACGTCGCCGGCCGGGTAGTAGCGCCGGTACTCGTTCTGCTCGTTCAATCCCTTGATTCCGATCGCCATCGCCCGCTGCGCGGTCTCCGGCGACAGCCGCCTCGCCACGTAGGTGAACTCATCGGCGCCGTGCAGCCGCAATGCGAGCGCCCGCTGCGATGTCTCGAGCACGTGCGCCAACCGCCTCAGCTGGTCGGTCGTCGCTTCGACCTTGTCGGGAAACACCCACAGCGATTTGACCGGCGTGGACACTGCGAGTGCGGTGCCGTTGCGGTCGACGATGCGGCCGCGGTGCGCGGGCAGCTCGAGCTCGCGCGAGAAGCGCGCGGCGCCCTGCCCCTGCAGGAAGCCATTTTCCAGCCACTGCAGGTCCAGCGAGCGCAGCAGCAGGACGATGAACAGTGCGGCGAGGCCGCCGAACACCGCCAGCGCGCGCGCCCGCGGCAGCTCGATGGCAGGCGCCTTGCGCCGTCCTAGCGGACGTCCCGGCGCGATGGCGCTCAACGCGATTTCTCCATCGGGACGTCGACGATCTCGATGCGCGACGGCGACGGAAGCTGCATGTGCAGCTGCTCGCGCGCGATCTTCTCGACGCGCGCCGGCGTCCCCCATGTCGATTCCTCGAGCGATAGCTGCCCGTACTCGACGTCGTATTGGTGCGCGCGCGCCTGCTGGCGCTCGAGCTCGACGAACAGCCGCCGCGCCTCGTGGCGCGACGTGACCAGCGACAGCGCGCAAACGACCAGCACGCCGAGCAGCAGGACGGCCACGCGCGTCATTGCAGTCCGGCGTCGAAGCCGCGCGGCCAGTCCGCCGGCAGTGCCGCTTGCGTGCGCTCGGCGACGCGCAGGACGGCGCTGCGCGCGCGAGGATTGGCGGCGATCTCCGCATCCGAGGGCTTGATCGCACGACCG
>DASYXO010000290.1:0-2811 GCA_035934825.1 Casimicrobiaceae bacterium | reverse complement strand
CAGCAGCGCGGTGCCAGCGAAAGCGCCGCGCACTGTCGTCGGCATGCCGATGTCGGCCTCGGCCTGGGCGATGGCACGGCTCGCATCGGCCCGGGTCGCACCCTCGGCGAGATTGAAGGAGATCGTGGTGGCGAGCTCGGTGTCCTGGTGGTTGACCGAGGTCGCTGTCGGCTCCTCGACGAAGCGCGCGATGGCCGCCAGCGGCACCAGGGTCGTCGGGGTATTGCTGAGCACATTGCCACTCGACGCGCTGCGCAGCGCCGGGTTCGGCGACACCGACACCGACACGGCAGGCGCACCGGCATTGCCGGCGGCCGCTGCCCTCGACGAGGCCACTGCCACTGCCGCGCGCTCGGTCGCGACCACCTGTCCCCCGTTGTTCACCAGCGATGTCCCGGGTACATGGACGTCGGCCAGCGCGTTCGGGCTCTGCGTGTAGGCCGGCGCCCATTCCATCACCACGTGGTACTGGTTCAGCCCGGTGTAGATCGTCGCCACCTGGCGCTGGCCGAACGCGTCGTACAGCGCCGCGTCGACGGCCCTGGCGCTGATGCCCAGCCGACCCGCTGCGTTCGAGTCGACCTTGACGCTGGTCTCGACGCCGTTTTCCTGGGCATCGCTGTTGACCTCGGTGAGCATGGCGTGCGTCTTCAATGCGTCGAGGAGCTTGCCTGACCACTCCTGCAGGTCGGCGCTGTTCGCGCCCTTGAGCGTGTACTGGTAGGTGGCGTTGCTCGAACGACCGCCCGCGCGCACGTCCTGCACCGGCTGCAGGAACAGCCGCAGGCCGGTGACGCGCGCGAGTTGCGGGCGCAGGCGTGCGATCACCGCCAGGCCGTGCTCGCTGCGCTCGGACACCGGCTTCAACTCGACGAACATGAAGCCCCCGCCCGCGCGCGCTCCGCCAATGAAGCCGACCACCGAGGCGACCGCCGGGTCGTGACGCACGATGTCGACGACCTGGCGCAGCTTGTCGCCCATCGCCTTGGTCGAGATGCTCTGGTCGGCCGAGAGGCCGCCGATCAGCTGGCCGGTGTCCTGCTGCGGGAACAGGCTCTTGGGCACGGCCACGAACAGGTAGACGTTCAGTGCGATCACGGCGAGCAGGATCAGCATCACCAGCCCCTTGCTCGCAAGTGCCCAATCGAGGCTCTGCGCGTAGCGCGCGAGCATCCAGTCGTAGCTGCGTTGCGCCAGGCGCTCGAGCCAGCCCGACCTGCGGGGCGCGTCGGCCTGCCCGCCGGGCTCGAGCACCCACGCGCACATCATCGGCGTGGTGGTCAGGGAGATGACCAGCGAGATCAGCACGGCGACCGACAGGGTCACCGCGAACTCGCGGAACAGGCGCCCGGGCAGGCCGCCCATGAACAGCAGCGGGATGAACACCGCGACCAGCGACAGGCTGATCGAAACGACGGTGAAGCCGACCTCGCGCGCTCCCAGCAGCGCCGCCTGCATGCGCGGCATCCCGGCTTCGATGTGGCGGCTGGTGTTCTCCAGGACGACGATCGCGTCGTCGACGACGAAGCCGGTGGCGACCGTCAGCGCCATCAGGCTCAGGTTGTCGAGGCTGAATCCCAGCAGGTACATCACGCCGAAGGTGCCGAGCAACGCGGTGACGCTCGCCACCGCCGGCACCAGCGTCGCGCGCACGCTGCGCAGGAACAGGCTGACCACCAGCACCACCAGGATCACCGAAACGAGCAGCGTGACCTCGACCTCGTGCAGCGAGGCGCGGATCGAATGGGTGCGGTCGGAGGCGACGTGCAGCTCGACATCCGCCGGCAGCTCGGCCTGCAGGGCGGGAAGCAGCGCACGCACCGAGTCGACCGTTTCGATCACGTTCGCGTCGGGCTGGCTGCGAATCAGCACGATGATCGCCTTCTGGCCGTTGTACAGGCCCAGCGTGCGCGTGTCCTCGACGCCGTCGATCACGTGGGCGACGTCGCGCAGCCGCACCGCCGCGCCATTGCGCCATGCGACCACCATCGGGGCGTAGTCGCTCGCGTGCAGCCCGGGAGTCTGCGTATAGATCTGCAGACGTCGGCCCTCGCCCTGAACGAGGCCCTTGGGCCGGTTCGCGTTGGTCGCCTGGATCGCCGCGCGGACATCCTCGGTGCTGATGCCGTACTGGTTGAGCGCGAAAGGCTCGAGCTCGATGCGCACGGCCGGCAGCGAGCTGCCGCCGATCTGCACGTCGCCTACCCCGCTGACCTGCAGCAGCTGCTGGTTGAGAATGTTCGAGGCCTCGTCGTAGATCTGGCCCGGCGTCTTGGTGTTCGAGGTCAGCGCCAGGATCATCACCGGCGCTGCCGACGGGTTCACCTTGCGGTAGGTCGGGTTGGCGCGCAGCGTCGCCGGCAGGTCGATGCGCGCGGCATTGATCGCCGCCTGCACGTCGCGCGCGGCGCCGTTGATGTCGCGGCTCAAGTCGAATTGCAGCGTCACCCGGGTCGCACCGACCGAGCTGACCGACGTGATCTCGTTGACGCCGGCGATCGTGCCGAGGTAGCGCTCCAGCGGCGTCGCCACGCTGCTGGCCATCGTGTCGGGGCTCGCGCCTGGAATGCTGGCGTTGACCGAGATCACCGGCAGGTCGATCGCCGGCAGCGACGCCACCGGCAGCCCGAAGAAGCCACCGATGCCCGCGAGCGCCACGCCTGCCGTCAGCAGTACCGTGCCGATCGGCCGGCGCACGAACAGGCGCGACAGGTTCACGCGGTGCTCTCCGCCGGGCCGCCGGCGTCGCCCCTGAGCGCGCGTTGGGTGCGGCCGCCGCCCAGTCGGTCGAAGGCGAGGTAGATCACCGGT
>DASYXO010000251.1:0-3430 GCA_035934825.1 Casimicrobiaceae bacterium | reverse complement strand
CGCAAGAAGGACATCATCGTGGTTTCCGGATTCAAGGTCTATCCAAACGAGGTTGAAGATGTCGTGGCCGCTCATCCGGGCGTGCTGGAATGTGGAGTCGTTGGCGTGCCCCATCCCAAGACCGGCGAGGCGGTGAAAGTGGTGGTCGTGAAGAAGGACCCGGACCTCACCGAGCAAGCGGTGCTCGAGCACTGCAGGATGCAGCTCACCAGCTACAAGCGGCCGCACCATGTGGAGTTTCGCAGCGCCTTGCCGAAGTCGCCCGTCGGGAAAGTCCTGCGACGCGAGCTGCGCGATGCGCCCGGGGAGAGAACACGATGACCCGCGATCGAATCCGGTCGCGCGCTTGTGCGCCGTGGCGGCAGAGTTACTGCACGGTACTGCCCGCTGATCACAGGCGCAAGGCCGCCTCGCGGCGTTCAACCCGGACGTGTCATCGTCGCCGCGGGAGGCGTCCTTCCCAAGGGCATTCGAAGGTCACGCAGCGGTAGCGCCAGACGGGTCGTAACATGCTGAGCATTCGGTCCAGGGAGTGCCGCTTGATTCGCTTCAGCGGTCCTCCGCAAAGCGGACACAGTCGCGGTGAGACGGCCGAGCCGGTCGCCTCATCATGGGCCTTGGACAAGGCACCGGGGACGTGCATATCCATTGCAGGTAGGGTGTTCTTTGATTTGCGAACTCTTGACAATCTCCCGCGCAGCGCGCCCTCGTCCATCGGAGCGCAACTGATGGGGTTGTAGGACAGCGCCTACGGGACGCAGGCGAGCTTTCGTAGCGAGCGGCTGGGCAACGGCTGCGAAGGCGGATATCGCCATCGCGATTCGCTTGTCAATCGGCGTGATGCTGGACGCGACTTTCCCGCACGGAGGGGTGGCCGTGAGACGATGCCCGGTCTGCGGGAGTGGCGATGTACAGCGCTCGCATCTTCATCGTTCAGAAGGGGGATCCCATCGTTTTCGGTCGCCGTACCGCTGCCAGAGGTGCGGCAGGCGCTTCTGGATCCTGAGCGGCAAGGCGCGCATCGGTATCGGCGCCTTCGCAGCCGGCGCCTGCGCGATTGCGGCCATCATGCTCGCCGTGTGGGTGATGCTGGCGCGACCCGGCTCGACACCCAACCCGGCGGCCGCCAGCACCTCATCGTCGGGTGTCGTGGTGCCCGCGCCTGCGCCCGGCACAGCCGGGCCATCGCCGTGACCTTCGTAATCCATGCGGCGACCCATTGCCGCACCGATCGGCGAAGGGGGCGAGCCTCGGGCAGGGCAGGGCAACGCAGCACTTGACATTGTCATATCTTGGCATGACACTGGCATGCACTGCCCTTGTCAGGTGCACCCACGAGTCCACCCTCCCGATAGGCCAATGCCATGTCGATCTGGAAAGAAAATACGGTCACCCGGCCCGCCCCGGCGCCTGCCCCCGAAATGAAGGACCCACCGCGCTACGACGCGCCGCAAAGGACCGAGATGCCCGCCAATCCTGTCGCTGCTCCGACAGCGCGCGCCGATGCCGGCGCGTACCGCAAGGAATCGCTGATCGCCGCCGACATCACCATCGAAGGCAAGATCGAAGGCGGCGGCAGCGTACGCATCGCCGGAAAGTTCAAGGGCGACGTCAACGTCCAGGGCGACCTGACCATCGAGGCGTGTGCCAAGCTGACCGGCAGCGTGCGCGCCGACCGGGTCACGATTGCCGGTGAGCTCGAGGGCAATGTCGAGCAGGCATCCCTCGTCGATTTGCTCCAGACTGGCGTGGTGGTCGGCGACCTGAAGGCCGGTTCGCTGACGGTCGCGGCCGGTGCGCGCGTGCGTGGTCAGGCCGAGTTCGGCTGGGATGACGGCAAGGTCCCGAAAGCGGGCAAGCTGACCAAGATCCACGACGCGGAGATCGGCACCGGCTCATGAGCAGTGTGCGCCCGGGCACCCCGGGGGCAACCCGCCAGTGTCCGCACTGTCGGGAGACGATCCTCGAAAGCGCGGTCATGTGTCCGGCATGCCGGCATTACCTGCGCTTCGTTGCCGGCACCGATGCACCGCCGGCGACTGCGCTCGCGCCGCTGCGAATCGAAGGTTGCATCCGGCATCCCGCCGACGGCGACCCCTGGGAATACACGGTGGTCGTGTCGATCCGCAACGACCGCGGAGAGGAAATCGCCCACAAGCTCATCGGCGTGGGCGCCATGAACGCGAATGAGCGGCGCAGCTTCGCGCTGTCGGTCGAGGCTGTTCCGGCCAGGGCGAAAGACGCTGGGAAGAGCAGCGCGCGGCATCGAGCGTCGGGCCCCCGACCGTCGAATCCGGCGTCGATCGTTGACATGAGCTGAGGATCAGTTGACGTTACGCGGTACCTGAAGTTCGCCTAGGTCGTGGGCTTGTGCGGCGTGGCTGCGGGGGACGCCGCGGTACAGTGCTCCCGGGTGTCGAATGGGGCAGGCGCTATGGCGGACACGCTTTTTCGAGCGCGCGACCGGATGACACACATTCATTCATGAAGACGTCTTTCGACGACCGGAATGTCCTCGGCGGTCCGCTGGCGCCGTGCTCGGCGTCGCCTCGGACCGGGTTCTATCGCGACGGCTGCTGCAACACCGCGTCGGAGGACGTTGGCATGCATGTCGTGTGCGCGCGCATGACCCGCGAGTTCCTCGACTTCGAGCGCGAGCACGGCAACGACCTCGTCACGCCCGTTCCCGAATCCGGTTTCCCGGGACTGAAGTCCGGAGACCAGTGGTGCGTCTGTGCGGCGCGCTGGCGCCAGGCATTCGAGGCGGGAGTCGCACCACCGGTCGTGCTGCAGGCGACGCATGAGGAGACGCTGGCGGTGATCCCGTTGTCCGACCTGCGCCGCCACGCGCTCGACCTCAATTGAAGGCGGCGGCTGCACTCGCAGCGATGCTCGCGGTGTCGCCCGCCGCATCGGGGGAGAGGTCGATGAGCTTCAAGATCGAGTCCAGTGCGTTCGCTCCCGGCGGCGCGATTCCATCGCACTACTCATGCGAAGGCAAGGACGTCTCGCCACCACTCGCATGGAGCGGCGCGCCTGCGGCGACGAAGAGCTACGCGCTGATCGTCGACGATCCGGATGCGCCCGATCCCGCGGCCCCGAGGATGACCTGGGTGCATTGGGTACTCTACGACATCCCGGTCGCGGCGCGAGCATTCGCGGAGGCGATCGCGCCGGTCGCGCTGCCGCCCGGGACACACCAGGGGCTCAACGACTGGAAGCGCAGCGGCTACGGAGGACCTTGTCCGCCGATCGGGCGGCATCGCTACTTCTTCAAGCTCTATGCGCTCGACACCGTGCTGCCGAAGCTTGCGCATCCGGACAAGGCGGCACTCGAGAAAGCGCTGACCGGACACGTCGTCGCCGAAGCCACGCTGATCGGAACGTACCGGAAAGTCCGCTAGGTTCCGCTACCCGAGTCCAGCCACCG
>DASYXO010000250.1:0-9813 GCA_035934825.1 Casimicrobiaceae bacterium | reverse complement strand
CGCCTCGCGCTGCTGCGCGCCGCGGGTGCGCCTCCGGGACGATTCCGCGGCATCGAGCGCTTGCCCGTCAGGGTCGTGCATCGGATGCCCGGCGTGGCACTTCGCGCGACGCTGGACGTGCCGCGAGCGGCACCCTTCTTCCTCGACCATTTCCCGCGGCGTCCGGTGTTTCCGGCAACGCTGCTCCTCGACACCCAGATCACGCTCGCGCTCGGTCTCGCGCGAAGCGCGCCGGTGCTGCGAGGAGCGCATCCCCGCCCCACCCGCGTGACCCACGTCAAGATGCGCTCGTTCATCGAGCCCGGGCAGGCGCTCGACATCGGCGTCGAGCTCGCGCCGCTCGCCGAGCACGCGGTGAAGGCGATGCTCACGACGCGCGCGGACGATCGCCTGGTCGCGAGCGCGCGACTCGAAATTGCCGCAGAGTCGGCGCAGGAGCATCGCGTGGAAAGCGCACTCCCGAGCCGCGTCGGCCACCGCGAACCGGGGCCCGCGCAGGCGGCCGCGGACGGGGACGGCGCGTTGCCGCATGCGATCGACGTGAGGCGCAGGTGACGCCGCGCCGCCGCGTCGCGATCACCGGCGTCGGCCTCGTCACGCCGGTAGGCAACGATGTCGCATCGACCTGGGCTGCCCTCGACGGCGTGAAGAGCGGCGCCGCAGCGATCACGCTGTTCGACGCCTCCGGATTCACGACACGCATCGCCGCCGAGGTCAAGGACTTCGATCCGCGCGTGATCACCGCGGAGCGCAAGCTGCTCAAGTACACGAATCGCTCGCACCGCTTCGCCCTGGCCGCAGCCGAGGAGGCGATGCGCGATGCGGGCATCGCACCCACCGATGCGGACGGCGAGCGCTGGGGCTGCGCCGTGGGCACCGGGATGATGGGCGTCGAATTCGCCGATCTGTCGGCCGTCCAGCGCAGCTCCGCCGCCGGTGGCGAGCTCGATCCCCGCCTCCTGGCCGACGACCCGGCTGCCGCGGATCCACTGGCTTTCTGCCGCAGCCAGAGCACGGCGGGCGTCGCGCTGCTGACGCGGCGCTTCGGCATCCGCGGCTATGCGACGTCGGTGCACACCGCCTGCGCATCGGGCGGCCAGGCGATCGGCACCGCGCTGAAGCTCATCCGCCGCGGGGCCGTCGATCGCGC
Organism: Casimicrobiaceae bacterium; assembly: GCA_035934825.1. Lineage (GTDB taxonomy): Bacteria > Pseudomonadota > Gammaproteobacteria > Burkholderiales > Casimicrobiaceae > VBCG01. The sequence goes on along the minus strand of DASYXO010000250.1, from coordinate 8,663 downwards.
GCTCGCGGGCGGCTTCGATTCGATGATCAGCCCGGTCGGGCTCGCCGGCTTCTGCCTGCTGTCGGCGGTCTCCGCCGACAACGAGACACCCGAGCTGGCGAGCCGCCCGTTCGACGCGACGCGCAACGGCTTCGTGCTGGGGGAAGGCGCGGGATTCGTCGTCCTCGAGGACTGGGATGCCGCGAGAGCGCGCCGCGCGCACATCTACGCCGAGCTCGCGGGCGACGGCAATTCGCTGTCGTCGTACCGGATCACCGATTCGCCACCCGATGGCGACGGTCCGATCCAGTCGATGCGCGCAGCACTCGCCGACGCGAACGCGACACCCGCGGACGTCGACTACATCAATGCCCATGGCACGTCGACGGGCATGAACGACCGCAGCGAAAGCGCGGCGATCCGGGCGGTGTTCGGTGCAGATGCGAGGCGCGTATCGGTCAGCTCGACCAAGAGCTCGATGGGGCACCTGATCGCGGCGGCGGGCGCGGTCGAGGTCGCGATCTGCGCGCTCGGCATCGACCGCTCCGAGATGCCGGTCAACGCGAATTACCGGGTCCCCGACCCCGACTGCGATCTCAACCTGGTGCTCGGTGCACCGCGCCGTCAGCGCCTGCGCATGACGCTGTCCAATTCCTTCGGCTTCGGCGGATCGAACAGCTGCGTCGTGCTGCGCAACCCCGACCTCGTGGACGGCCCCCGGTGACACCCGCGCGCATCCTGATCGCCGGCAGCGGCGCCGTCTGCGGCCTCGGGATGGATCCGGCGGCAATGCTCGACGCGATCCTCGCCGGGCGCTCGGCGATCGCGCCGATCAAGCGCTGGGACGCGGCCGGCTGGCCGGTTACGCACGCCGCCGAGATCGCCGATTTGAATCCACGCGCGCTGGTCGACGACCGCAAGCTGCACAAGTTCATCCGACGCACCGATTTCGTCGGCATCTACGCCGGCGATCGTGCCGCCGAAGCGGCCGGCTACGCGCAGCATCGGGAAACGCTGGATGAAGCTTCCTCGGCGCGCTTTGCCGATCGCAGCGGCGTGTACGTGGGCTCGGGTGGCGGCGCTTTCGAAAACCAGTACGACTATTTCCCGCTGATGAGCGAGACCGGGGGTGATCTCCGGGCGTTCGGCGCGAAGCTCGCGGAGACGGTGAATCCGATGTGGCTGCTACGCACGCTGCCGAACAACGTCGTGTGCCATGTCGGCATCCGCAACCGGCTCAAGGGGACCAACGCCTGCATCACCAACCACAGCGTCGGCGGCTCCCTCGCCGTCATCGAGGCGGCCGAGGCGCTGAAGTGCGGCGAGGCCGACCGCGCGATCGCGATCGGCCACGACACGCCGTTGGAGCCGCAGAACGTCCTCTACTATCATCGCTGCGGCCTGCTCGCGCCCGATGCGCTGCGGCCTTTCGACGCCGCGCGGGAGGGCAGCGTGTTCGGCGAAGGGGCGGGTGCGCTGGCGCTCGAGACCGGGGCCGCGCTGGCCGCTCGCGGCGGCCGCGCGATCGGCGAGGTGCTGGGAGGCGGCTATGTCAGCGAAGCGACGGGGCTGCTCGCGATTCGAGACGACGGCGACGGCGTCGCGCGCGCGATCGCGCTGGCGCTGGCCGACGCCGGCATCGAGGCGGCCGACGTAGGCATGATCGTCGCGCACGGCAACGGCACCCCGCAATCCGACGCCTCCGAAGCGCTGGGAATCCGGCGCGTCTTCGGCGATGCCTGCCCGCCCGTCACGGCATTCAAATGGGCGCTGGGCCACCTGATCGCCGCCGCCGGCATCGTCGAGACGACGATCGCACTGCTCGCATTGCGCGCGAACGTCGTGCCCGGCATCGCGCCGCTGGCCACGCTCGATCCGGTCTGCGCCGGCCTGCCGATCTCCCGCGAGCCCCAGGTGCCGAGCAGCGACGTCGCGCTGGTGCTGTGCCGCGGGTTCGCCGGCACCGATGCAGCCCTCGTGCTGCGCGCCCTGCCGGCCTGATGGGCGCGCCCGGCGCCGGACCCGCCGCGGCAGAGGTGCCTGCGCCGGTGCGCTGCGGCATCGACAGCGTCGAGGTTTCCCGCATCGAGCGACTGCTCGCGGATCTCCCCCCGGACGATCTCGCAAGGATTTTCTCGCCCGGCGAGCTCGCCGATGCGGGTGACGGGCCCGGACGCAGCGCGAGCCTCGCCGCGCGCTACGCGGCCAAGGAAGCCTGCGTCAAGCTCTTTCCGACCGAGCTCGCCGCGGGGCGCGTCGAGCCCGCCGATTTCTCGGTGGCCCGCGACGGCTACGGCGCGCCCGCGATCGAGTGCGCGCCGAGGGCGCAGGCGCTGCTCGATCGCGCGCGGCTCGCCGGCATCGCGGTGTCGCTGACCCACGACCGGTCGAACGCATCGGCAGTCGTGCTTGCGCTGCCGGCGACGACCGAGGTTCCGCGTGCCGGGCGGGTCTTGTTCCATCTGCTGCCGTTCCGCCGCGACGTGATCACCGGCAACCTGCGGCGGGTGTTCGGCACCGCCGTTCCACCCGCGGAGATCGACCGCCTCGCGCAGGCGCACTACGCGCACCTGTGGCGGCTCATCGTCGAGTTCATCCGCTTCCGCTGGCTGTCCGCCGAGCGCAGGCGGGCACTGGTCCGTGTCGAGAACCTTGACGGTTTCCTCCGTGCGCTCGGTGCCGGGCGCGGCGTGCTGGTGCTCACCGGGCACTTCGGCAACTGGGAGGTCGCGACCGTGGCCGGCATCCAGAACCATCCCGAGTCGCGCGGACGCTTCCACTTCGTCCGGCGGCCGATCAAGCCGCGCTGGCTCGACGCGCTGGTCACCCGGCGCTTCAACCGCTCAGGTTTCGGGGTAATCGGCAAGCGCGGCTCGCTCGACCGGATCGTGACCCTTCTCGAAGGCGGCGACGTCGTCGTCTTTCCCTTCGACCAGTATGCGGGAGGCAGCGACGGCATCGACGTCGAGTTCTTCGGCGCCCCGGCGGGCACGTTCAAGAGCCTCGCGATCATCGCGCTGGCAACTGGCGCGCCGGTGCTGCCTGCCTGCGCCTGGCGCGAGCCGGACGGGACGCACGTGCTGCGCTTCGAGTCGCCGGTTGCTGCGGTCGACGACGCCGACACCGGCGAGGCGATCCGGCGCACGACCCGCGCCTACAACGCCGCGCTGGAGCGCATGATCCTGCGCCACCCGGAGCAGTGGTGGTGGGTGCACCGCCGGTGGAAACCGGCCGGGCGCGGACCCCGCCGGAAACCGGGACGGAGCCGCGCCGCAATCCCCAAGTAAGCAGAACGTCGTCGAGCATTGCATCCTCAAATGGACGATACTCGGCGACCTGCCCGAGCTCATCTTTCGCTGACCCCTTCGGAGGAACCCATGTCCGTGCCGCTCCACCACCTCGCCGTTCCCGTGCTCGCCCGAGCCCTCGACAACCTGAAGGCCATCCTCGCCAAGGGCAAGGCCCACGCGCAGGAGCGCAAGATCGATGAGATGGTCTTCCTGGGCGCGCGCCTGTATCCCGACATGTTCCCACTGACGCGGCAGGTGCACATCGCCACCGACACGGCGCGAAGCGCCGCCGCGCGACTCGCGGGCGTCGAGCCGCCGGCGTACGACAGCAACGAGCAGACCTTCGACGAGCTGATCGCCCGCGTCGAGCGGTCGGCGCAGTTCCTGCGCTCGCTGGACCCGGCGGCATTCGAAGGCGGAGCGACGCGCGAGATCACCCGTCCGCTCGCGGGCCAGCCGCACACGTTCACCGGCACGAATTACCTGCTGCAGTTTTGCACGCCGAACATCTACTTCCACGTGACGACCGCCTACGACATCCTGCGCCACAACGGCGTGCCTCTGGGCAAGGCGGATTTCCTGGGGACGATGGATTGAGGTTCGGGCGAACGCGCGGTGGCAGGTGTCAGAAAATCTTACAACCGGGCGATTCCTTCCCGGTCTGCGATTGAACGTCCGAGGCGACAACTCGCTAAACTTCATAGACTTGCAGCTCGATTCGCCACGGCGGCCCGGTTTTTGCGAGTCGCAGTGTTCCAGGCGGCGGCGCAGGTGCGGCTTGTGTTGTTCCAAGGGCAAGAGGGAGGCTGAACCATGTGGGGCCGAATCAGATCGATCGTGGGGCCCGGACTTGCGGTGGCGCTGGTCTGGCTCGCCAGCTTGGGCACCGCCAACGCGATCCTGGTGCGCGGGGGCATCGATCCCACGTTCAGCACCACGGGCGCCCTCGCGGACCTTTACTGGACGGCGTTGATCCAGTTCGATCTCGCGCCGAGCTGCCTGTCGCCCAGCAGTACCGTCATCTGCCCGATCTCGAACCTCAGCGTGACGGGAACCTTGCAATACAAGCCGTCCCCGGGCACCCCGGGGCCGGTCCTGCCCGTCGATTTCCTGTCGCACGACTTGTCTCCCCCGACCTCGCTGAGCCTTGCAGTCGACGGCAGCGACCAGATCATCGGCATCGGAAGCGACCCGCTCGGGTATGCGAGCGTGGACATGCGGCCCTCGCTCGATATCGGGAACGTGTGGGTACAGTTCTTCCTCCCGGGCTCTGATCCCAATTTCCCGGATTCGACCGTCGGCACGGGCGGGCTGATCGTCCAGCAATGCACCTCCGGCTCGAGTGACGCCAACGAGGAAGAGGACAACGAAAGCGAGACTGCGCAGGAGAACGAGAACGAGGACGGGGGCGACGCCTGCAATGCCGGCACGAGCCCGGCGGGCGGCCTCACGTCGAGCGTGCTGGGCGTCGTCAACATCACCCAGGTGCCCGAGCCCGGATCCTTGTGGCTGGTCCTCGGGGCGCTCTTCTTCGCTGCACCTCTCCTGGCGCGCCGCAAACCGCTGCGCTGAACGTTCCGAAGGGCCCGCTCGCGACGCGGCGGGCGATTCAAGGGCCCTCCCCCACCCGCCGGCTCCGCCGCTCGGGTGGGGGAGGGCCCTCGCCTTCGGTGGTCCCTTGCCCGCCGTCCCGCTCCCGCGCTTATGCGAGCGCCGGCTCCCGATGCACGAATCCGGACCCTTGCGCCCACTGAACCGCGCTCGCGACGTCCGCGGACTCGCCTTCCGACCATGACTGCCGGAAGGCCGTCTCGTCGAGCGTAACCCGCAGCGCGGCCAGCGCGTCGTTCCATCGACGTTCGGCTTGCGGCGAGCGCGGTAGCCAGAGCTTCGCTCGCGAAGCGTTCGCGGCCGAGAACAGCCGCGCCGCAGCGTCGGCGTTGCCCAGCCTTGCCGCCAGTCCTGCGTGATCCTCGAGGCATCCCAGCAGCTCGGCAACCATCTCGAATGCCTGAAACGCACGCAGCGCGCCCCCGAGGCGGATCCGCGCAGCGTCGATATCGCCCGCGGCGAGGTCCGCCTTCCCCAGCCACCATAGCGCCATTGCCTCGCCGCGCTTGTCGCCGACATTCTTGCAGATGTCGAGGGACCTCGAGAATCCCGCCCGCGCCGTTTCGATGTCTCCTTCCTCCTGCGCCAGTTCGCCGAGCATGAGCTCGCACTCGCTTTCGAGCTCGTGGCTCTCGGTATCGCGTGCGACCGCGAGGCAGAACTCGAACCGACCCCGGGCGTGGCCGATGTCGTTGACATAGGCATCGATCTGGCCCAGGTGAAACTCCGCGATTGCCTCGTTTGCGCGATCCCCCAGTTCCTTGAAAATGCCGGCAGCCTCCGACTCCACTTCCCGCGCCCCGCCCGCGTCGCCGATGCTGAGGCGGGCGGCCGACAGCGTCGACAGGGTTGCAGCGATCTCAAGGGGCTTCCCGTCCCGGCGCCGAATCTCCAGCGACCGCTCGAGCATCCGCTGTGCTTCGGTGTTGTCGCCTTGCGTGTAGGCAAGGCACGCGCCCACGTAGAGCGCGTGCCCGTGTATGAAATCCGATGCCTGCACCGCCGGGAGCGCCAACGCGGCGCGGACGTATCTCCTGCCCTCGGTGGAATAGCCGCGCAGGATCCAGAACCACATCAGCGCCACCGCGAGCTTGACGGCGACGATCTGGTCGACCCCACCCTCGATGGCGAGGGAGCACGCCGCGCGAATGTTCTCGAGGTCGGCTTCGATGCGCCGCGTCCACTCCGCCTGGCCTGCACCTTGCGATTCCCGGTTGGCGGCCTTGGTCATCTTGAAGAAATGCTCGCAATGTGCGGCGGCGGTGGCCGCCTGCTCGCCGCGCGCGAGAAGCTTCTCGCGCCCATAGTCCCGGATCGTCTCCAGCAGCCGGTAGCGCAGCCCGTCCTCGGCCTCCTCGGTGTTGACCAGCGATTTCTCGGCCAGGGAGGTGATGAGGTCGAGCACGTCCTCCGGCATCAGCGGATCGGCGCCGCAGATCGCCTCCGCCGCATCGAGACTGAAGCTGCCGGCAAAGACCGAGAGGCGGCCGAGCAGGATCTGCTCCTGCTCGCTCAAGAGGTCGTAGGACCAGTCGACCAGCGCCCGCAGCGTCTGCTGCCGTGCCTGCAGCGTGCGGTCCCCGCCGGTCAGGATCTTGTAGCGATCGTTCAGACGCTTGTTGATGTCGGCGACGGCGAGCGAGCGCACGCGTGCCGCCGCCAGCTCCAGCGCCAATGGAATGCCTTCGAGCCGCGATACCAGCTCGGCGATCGCCGGCGCCTCGCGCTCGGTCAGCGCGAAAGCGGGCTTGTGGAGCTTCGCGCGCTCGACGAAGAGCTGGACGGCAGTCGATTGCGACAGCGCCTCGAAGCTTGCCGTGCGCGACGGCAGCGGCAGCGGCTGCACGACGTAGGTCTGCTCCCCGGGAACCCGCAATGCGATGCGGCTGGTCGTCAGCATGCGAACATCGGGCGCAGACCGCAGCAACGCATTCGCCAGCTCGGCGCTGGCGTCGATCACCTGCTCGCAGTTGTCGAGGATCAGCAGCAGCTTGCGCGACTTCACGTGCGCGCACATCGTCTGCAACAGCGGCCGGCCGGGTTCCTCGCGTACGGACAGCACCCGCGCCGTCTCGCTGGCCACCAGCGATCCATCGCGGATCGCCTGCAGGTCGACGAACCAGACGCCGTCGGGGTAGAGGTCCATCACGTCGGTACCGATCTGCAGCGACAGCCTCGTCTTGCCCAGGCCCCCCATGCCGAGCAGCGTCAGGAGCCTTGCGGTGGTCAGCATCTCCGCAACCTCAGTGCATTCGCGCTCGCGCCCGATGAACGAGGTCAGCTGCTGCGGGAGGTTGTTGGGCGTCGCCTCGAGCTCGCGCAGCGCAGGGAAGCTCTGCTCCAGTCGCGGGTGCACGAGCTGGAAGACGGCCTCCGAGGTCGACAATCCCTTGAGGCGCACGCTGCCGAGGTCCAGCAGCGAGACCTCTTCCGGCAGGCGCTCGCGCATCGCATCGGCGATCGCCTGCGACACCAGGATCTGGCCGCCGTGCGCGGCACCCATGATGCGCGCCGTGCGGTTGATCGTCGTACCGAAGTAATCGTTGTCCCGCGCATGGACCGCACCGGTGTGCAGGCCGCAGCGCACGCGCAGCGGCAGGCCCGCGGTGGCGGCAGGAGCGAGCAGGCCGAGCTGGATGTCGATCACCGCCGCCAGGCCGTCATCGGGGGCCGGGAACGCCGCATAGATGCCGTCGCCGGTGGTCTTGACGATGTGCCCGCCGTGGCCCTGAACCGCCTCGCGCAGCACCGCATCGTGCCCAGCGACGGCCTGTGCCATCTGGTCGGGGTGCGCCTCCCACTTCGAGGTGCTGCCCTCGATGTCGGTGAACAGAAAGGTCAGGGTCACGAGGTCTTGCATGTCCGCAGTCGCGCTCCTAGCGTCATCCCTTGATGCGCCGCAAAATGCCGGTTGTCGAATGTCCGCTTTCGGGACTGAGCGCTTTGATCGCTCGCGAGGGCACAACAATAATACGCTTTGAAGTCATCGTCTTGCGGCCGCGTCTGCGGCAAGCCCGGGTCGCGGCGGTCCGCGGCAACGCAGGACGCCCATCCTGCATTTGGCACCTCCGCCTGAACTATGACGCGCGATTATTCCGCAGCCTCGCAGGGGAATGATCCCCGAAATGGCTCGGTCGGAAATGCGAAATCGGAGTACCGTATGCGTCGCGATTGAGTTTCGATCGCAATTGGTCGGGGCCAACGGTGCCCGACCATCGCGAATTCGCATCGCACATCGAATGAGAAAGGGGCTGCGATGAACTGCATCCGGCGGTCAATCTGCTTGGTGGTGATGGCGCTCGGCGCCATGCTGGCGCTGCCCGGTCACGCAGCGACGAAGCAATTCAGCATCTCGGTGACGTCGACCTCGGCGACATCGACGCTCACGTTCACGAACGGGACGAGCGGCGGGGGCACGAGCTCGTACATCAAATCGTTGTGGTTCGTCGCGCCGTTCGCCGTGTCCAACGTCACCCTGCAGGCGAGCCTCGTCACCGGCAACACGACGATCTCGCCGGCAGGCTGCGCGACCGCGACGGGCTGCGCGGCAGGCACGCAGATCCAGATCACCTACATCAACGGCTTCGGCCCGGGCTCCTCGGCCACGATCACGATGAACGGGTCGGTCCCGAACGTGTCGACGTCGTGCACGACCCCGTTCGATTGGACGGCGCAGGCGTTCACGGGGAACGCCCTCGGCGGCACCAACTTCGTCTCGCCGACCGGAGTCACCGCGACAGCAGCGACGACGGTTTCCTGCGCGCTGCAGTTCCTGACGCAGCC
>DASYXO010000216.1:0-1877 GCA_035934825.1 Casimicrobiaceae bacterium | reverse complement strand
CGCTGCTCGGCCAGATGGGCATCCGCCAGGACGCTACCGCGCCCGATGCCGTGTCGCTCGACGCGTCGCGGATCGACTGGCCGCTCGCGCCTTACGAGCTCGTGAAGACGATGCGCGCGTCGATCCTGGCGCTCGGGCCACTGCTCGCGCGCTGTGGCGAGGCGCGGGTTTCGCTGCCCGGCGGCTGCGCGATCGGGCTGCGGCCGGTCGACCAGCACGTCAAGGGCCTGCAGGCGATGGGGGCCGAGATCGACCTTACGCACGGCTACATCAATGCGCGCGCCGCGCGCCTCAAGGGCACGCGTTTCGTGTTCGACCTCGTCACCGTCACCGGAACCGAGAACCTGATGATGGCTGCGACGCTCGCCGAAGGCGTGACCAGCCTCGAGAACGCCGCGCGCGAGCCCGAAGTCGTCGATCTCGCGCACTGCCTGATCGCAATGGGAGCGCGGATCACCGGCGCCGGCAGCGACCGGATCGTCATCGAGGGCGTGGACCGGCTGCACGGGGCGGCGCACGCGATCATGCCCGACCGGATCGAGACCGGAACCTTCCTCGCGGCGACGGCGGCGGCCGGCGGCGACGTCGTCATCGCCGGCACCGACTGGCATTCGCTCGCGGCGGTCATCGACAAGTTGCGCGAGGCCGGGACCGACATCGCGACGATGGACACGGCGATCCGGGTGCGCAGCTCGGGTCGCCCGCGTGCCGCGAACGTCCGCACCGCGCCGTTCCCGGCGTTCCCGACCGACATGCAGGCCCAGTTCATGGCGCTCGTCACCCGCGCGGCGGGCACGTCGGTGCTCACCGAGACGATCTTCGAGAACCGGATGATGCACGTGCAGGAACTGCGCAGGCTCGGCGCCGACATCGAGGTCGAGGGCAACAGCGCAGTCGTGCGCGGTGTGGAGCGGCTCACGGGTGCCAACGTGATGGCAACCGACCTGCGCGCGTCCGCCTGCCTGGTGATCGCGGGACTGGTTGCCGACGGACCGACGACGATCGACCGCATCTACCACCTCGACCGCGGCTACGAGCGACTCGAGGACAAGCTTTCCGCGCTCGGCGCGCGCATTTGCCGCGTCCAATGACCGCAGCGGACATCGGTGCGGATGGGCTGCCGGGTGCGCCGCTCGGACAGGCGACCGATTATCCCGACCACTACGCTCCGGCACGGCTCTACCCGGTGGCGCGCGCACCGCAGCGCGCCGCGCTCGGGATCCGGGACCGGCTGCCGTTCGCAGGCGTCGATCAGTGGTCGGCCTACGAACTGACGTGGCTCGACCCGCGCGGCAAGCCGGAAGTCGCGCTGGCCAGCTTCGAGGTCCCGATCGATTCGCCGTCGATCATCGAGTCGAAATCGGTGAAGCTCTATCTGGGGTCGCTGGCGCAGACGCGCTACCCGGGGCGCGACGAGGTCGCCACCACGCTCGCCCGCGACCTGTCGGCCGCGGCCGGTGCGCCGGTGGCGGTGAGGCTCGACGGCCCAAAAGCCTTCGCCGCGCAGGCGCTGCGCGAGCTCGACGGCGAGAGCCTGGACGAGCTGCCGGTCGCCTGCCATGCCTACGACGTCGACCCGGCGCTGCTGCGGGCGGGCGGTGCGATCGTCGCCGAGACGCTGACGACGCGATTGTTCCGCTCGGTGTGCCCGGTGACCGGCCAGCCCGACATCGCGTCGGTACAGATCGCCTATCGCGGCCCGCGGATCGAGCGCCAGGCGCTGCTGCGCTACCTGGTGTCGTACCGCTGCCATGCCGGCTTCCACGAGCATTGCGTCGAGCGGATCTTCGTCGACGTCGCCGCGCGCTGCCGCTGTGAGGCGCTGACCGTACTCGCGCGCTTCACCCGTCGCGGCGGCATCGACATCAATCCGTTTC
>DASYXO010000135.1:0-8637 GCA_035934825.1 Casimicrobiaceae bacterium | reverse complement strand
GCCATGAAGGGCACGTTGCTGCGTTTCTACGTCCAGGAAAGCCGCAAGCATCGTCACATTCTGCTCTATGCATGGCTGCTCGAGCGGGCGAAAGACCTCGGGATCCACGGCGGTTCCGCGTTTCGCGCGATCGCGGGATTCGGACGCCACGGCGTGATGCGCGAGGAGCACTTCTTCGAGCTCGCCGGCGACCTCACCGTGCAGGTCGATTTTGCCGTGAGCGACGACGACGCCCAGCGGCTGATCGACCTGGTCACGGCCGAGCACGTTGGCATTCTCTACATGCGAGCGCCCGTGGAGTTCGGCGTCACCGACGGCGGTTGATCGGCGTTGCGGGCTGCGGCAAGCTACGCAGTCGACCCCCGGATTGACCGGGATCAACGCACGGGGCCGCGGATGCGCGCCCAATGGTGACGGGATGAAGGGGTGGTGCATGCGTGCGGCTGCGGCCGTACGCGTTGCGTGCTAAAGGAGAGGATTCCATGTTCAAGCAGGTACTCGTAGCGGTCGACGGCAGCCCCACATCCACCCGTGGCCTCAAGGCGGCCATTGGCTTCGCGTCCGACCAGCGCGCCACGCTGACCGTGCTGCACGTGGTCGACAACGTGGCGAGCGTGGCCTACGTCGGTGACATGGGGTACATCCCCGCCGACTACGTCGACACGCTGCTCGCAGATCTGCGCGCCAACGGCCGCAAGCTGCTCGCCAGGGCCGAGGCACTGGCGCGCGACAATGGCGTCACCGCAAAGGCGCTGCTGGTTGAATCCAAGGGGCAATCGATCTCCGACGTGATCGTCCGCGAAGCGCGCAAGGTCCGCGCGGACGTGATCGTGCTCGGTACCCACGGCCGGCGCGGCCTGCGCCGGGTGCTGATGGGCAGCGATGCGGAAGCGGTGGTGCGCGAGTCCCGCGTTCCCGTTCTGTTGGTGCGAGCCCCTGAACGCGCCGCCGCAGCGCGCAGCAAGACCACCGCGTTGCGCTCCCGGACCGCGGTGGCCGCGGAGAGGACGCGCGATGGCATCCCCGGGGATTCCGCCGCCTGACCTGCGCGCCGAGCCGGCATCGGCCGACGGGTCCGCGCCGGAGACGACGAGGCGACTCGCCGCCGGGTGGCCGGGCATCTGGCAGCTGTGGTGGGAGAGGATGGCGGGGATCGACGCCATCCGCGAGGCCTCGCGCCGCCGCTTCGGCGAGCTGGTCCGCCATGCGCGTGCGCACTCGCCCCTGTACTGCGAGGCGTACCGCCGCCTTCCGCGGGACGTTCGCATCGACCAGTTGCCGGTCATGACCCGGTCGGCGCTGATGGCGCGCTTCGACGACTGGGTGACCGATCCCGGAATCCACAGGCGAGACATCGACCGGTTCCTGGAGGATCGCGCCCGGGTGGGCGAGCGCTTCCTCGGCCGCTACGTCGTGTGGAAGAGCTCGGGGACCAGCGGCGAGTCCGGCATCTACGTCCAGGACGGTCTAGCCCTCGACATCTACGATGCGCTGATCGCAGTGCAGATGAGCGCGGCCGGCGTGGCGGCGCATTGCTTCGCCGGGATCGTCAAGGGCGCAAGCGCGGCGCTGGTCGCCGCGACCGGCGATCACTATGCGAGCATCGCGTCGTGGACGCGTGCCGTCCGCGCCGCGCCGGGACTGGCTGCGCGCGGCTTTTCGATCATGGAGCCGCTGGATCGACTGGTCGCCGGGCTCAACGCTTTCGCGCCGGTCTACCTCGCCAGCTACCCGACGATGCTGACGGTGCTGGCGGACGAGCGGCGCGCCGGTCGTCTGCGCATCGATCCCAACGTGGTCTGGTCGGGCGGCGAATATCTCGCGCCAGGCGCGCATGCGGATCTCGAACGTGCCTTCGGATGCCCGGTCGTGAACGAGTATGGCGCATCCGAGTGCATGAGCATCGCGTTCGGCTGTCCGGCCGGGTGGCTGCACGTCAACGCGGATTGGGTGATCGTCGAGCCGGTGGAGGCCGATCACTCGCCGACGCCGCCCGGCGAGCCGTCGCACACGACGCTCGTCACCAATCTCGCGAACCGCGTCCAGCCGGTGATCCGCTACGATCTCGGTGACGCGGTCACCGCGAACCCCGAGCGCTGCAGTTGCGGGAATCCGCTGCCGGCGATCCGCGTCGTCGGCCGGCGCGACGACGTGCTGTCGCTCGAGACGCGTGGCGGCGCCGCCGTGCGGCTCATTCCGCTCGCGCTGACGACGGTCGTCGAGGAGGCTGCCGGCGTCCATCGCTTCCAGATCGTGCAGCGACGCTCCGATGCCCTTTCGCTGCGCCTCGACGTCGGCGATCCAGGGCGTCGATCGCAGGTATTCGAAGTCGCCGCGGCGGGATTGCGCCGCTACCTCGACGGCCAGGGCCTTCCGGACATCGCCGTCGAGCTCGACGTCTCCACGCCGGTCGTCGACGCCAACAGCGGCAAGCTGCGCCAGGTCGTGCGCGAGCGCCATCGCAGCCCGGAGACATTCATAGGGCCAGCGTCGCGCGGACGAGGCCCCGCCCGGATGCGGCAACGTTGAAGCCCAGCGTCGTCGCGAGCTCCAGCATCGCGGCGTTGTCCGCGGTCACGTCAGCCCACAGCTCGCGCGTTCCGCGGCTCCGGCAATAGCGGATCATCTTGCCGAGCAGCGTGAAGCCCAGTCCGTGCCCCTTGAGGTCGGAACGCACGAGGATCGCGAACTCGGCGCTGTCGTTGTCGGGATCGGCGACCGCGCGCACGAGGCCCAGGATCGAATCGCGCGCATCGACGCCGGTCGATGTCGCGATGAACGCCATCTGGCGGTTGTAGTCGATCTGCGTCAGGCTCGCGAGGTTCGGATGCGCGAACGCGCGCACCGGGTGGATGAAGCGCGTGCGCAGGGCATCCGGATCGGTGCGGGCAAGGAACGCGACGTGGGCGGTCTGGTCCTCGGGCCGGGTTGGGCGCAGCAGCACCGGCTGGCCCCCGATTTCGACCTGCTCCTCGAGGTCGCTGGGGTAGGGGAGGATCGCGAGCCGCGCCGCGCCGCGCGTGCTCGTCGCGGCAAGCTTGATGCGCGCGTCGAGGGCGATGACGCCTGCCGCATCGGCAAGCAGCGGATTGATGTCGAGCTCGACGATCTCCGGAATGTCGGCGACCAGTTGGGCGATCTTGACCAGCGTCAGGTCGATGGCGTCGTGGTCCGCGGCCGGCCGGTCGCGGTAGCCCGCCAGCAGCTTCGACACCCGCGTGCGCCCGACGAGCTCGCGCGCGAGCTTCATGTTGAGCGGAGGCAGCGCGACGGCGCGGTCGCCGATCACCTCGACGGCGGTTCCACCTTGCCCGAACAGGATCACGGGTCCAAAGGCCGGATCGGTCGTCGCGCCGACGATCAGCTCGTGCGCGCCGCCGCGGCGCACCATCGGCTGCAGCGTGAAGCCGGTGATCGCCGCGTCGGGACGCAGCTTCTGCACGCGCGCGAGCATCGCGCGCCCGGCAACCACGACGTCCTCGGCCGTCTCGAGGTTCAACGCGACCCCGCCGACGTCGGACTTGTGGCTGATGTCCGGTGAAAGGATCTTGAGTGCCGCGGGGAAGCCGAGCGCGGTCGCCGCGTCGCGCAGCGTCTCGACCGACTCGACGGTCCTGGTGTCGACGACGGGAATCCGGTACGCGGACAGCACCGCCTTGGCCTCGGGCTCGCTCAGGAGCGCACTGCCCCGCGCGAGCGCCCGGGCGACGATCCCGCGCACGGTCGGGACGTCGGGCGCGAACTGCCCGGGGATCGACGGCGGAGTCTCGGCACAGAGGCGCTGGATGCGGAAGAACTTGGCGATGTCGAGGAGCGCGCCGACGGCGGCTTCCGGCGTCAGGTAGACGGGAATGCCGGCGGCGGTGAACACCGCTCGCGCGGCATCGAGGCCGTCGCCACCCAGCCAGCACGCGAGAAGCATCCGGTTAGTGGCGGCGACCACCGGCGCGCAGGCCTGCGCGATCGCCTGGCTGGACACGATGGCCGTCGGCGCGTGGATGAACAACAGCGCATTGGCGGCCGGGTCGGCGAGCAGCGCGTCGAGCGCCTCGACGTAGCGCTCGACCGGCGCGTCCCCGATGATGTCGACCGGGTTCGCATGCGACCAGGTCGCCGGCAGGCGCTGGTCCAGGCGCTCGATGGTCTGTGTCGACAGCGTAGCGAGCTTGCCGCCGCCGGCGATCAGCGCATCGGTGGCCATCACGCCCGGGCCACCGCCGTTGGTGACGATGACGACCCGCTCACCCGCATAGCGGCCCGCATGCGCCAGCGTCTCGGCGGCATCGAACAGGTCGAGCGTCGTGTCGACTCGCAGCACACCGGCGCGCGCGAGCGCAGCGTCGTAGACGTCGTCGGCGCCCGCCAGCGCCCCCGTATGCGACGCCGCCGCCTTCGCGCCCTCGGCGACACGGCCGGCCTTGACCGCGATCACCGGCAGATTGCGCGACGCCGCGCGCGCCGCGCTCATGAACTTGCGCGTGTCGCGGATCGATTCGATGTAGAGCAGGATCGCCGAGGTCGCCGGATCCGACGAGAGATAGTCGAGGACGTCACCGAAGTCGACGTCGGCGGCCTCGCCCAGCGAGATGAAATGCGAAAAGCCGATGCCCGACGATCGTGCCCAGTCGAGCAGCGCCGTCGTCAATGCACCC
This sequence comes from Casimicrobiaceae bacterium, assembly GCA_035934825.1. Classification (GTDB taxonomy): domain Bacteria; phylum Pseudomonadota; class Gammaproteobacteria; order Burkholderiales; family Casimicrobiaceae; genus VBCG01. The sequence continues at coordinate 3,985 of DASYXO010000135.1, read as the reverse complement.
GACTGCGAGACGAACGCCAGGCTTCCGGTGACGGCGTCGACATGCGCGAAGCTTGCATTGAGCGCGAGCGGCGGGACGAGCAGTCCGAGGCAGTTCGGGCCGAGGATCCTCAGCAGATGGGGACGCGCCGCGTCGAGCATCGCCTGCTCGAGATTCCTTCCGCCGGAATCGCGGAGCCCCGAAAGGCCGGCGGTGAGCACGATCGCGGCCTTGGTCCCGCGCTCGCCGAGCTCGCACACGATCCGCGGGATCGTGGCGGGCGGCGTGGCGATCAGCGCGAGATCCGGGGCTTCGTCGATGTCGGCGACGCTGGCGTAGGCGCGCCTTCCGGAGACGGTCGGATGGCCGGGGTTCACCGGATAGATCGGCCCTGCGAACCCGCAGGCGAGCAGGTTGCGCATCACGACGGCGCCGATGCTCCCAGGACGGTCGGACGCGCCGATCACGGCGACCGAGCGGGGACGGAACAGTTTCTCGAGGTTGCGGACGCTCACGTTCGAATGCAGACTGTCGATGACCCATCTACGAGTCTCACTCAAATTCGATCGGAGCACCACCATGCCCCATGCAATACGCTTTCACGCGACCGGCGGTCCCGAGGTCCTGTCCTGGGATGAGGTCGCGGTCGGCGCACCGGGTCCCGGACAGGCGCGCGTGCGCCACACGGCGGTCGGCGTCAATTACATCGATACCTACCATCGCAGCGGCCTGTACCCGATGACGCTGCCCTCGGGGCTGGGCACCGAGGCTGCCGGCACCGTCCTGGCCGTCGGCGAAGGCGTGAGCTGGGTCGCTCCCGGCGATCGCGTCGCCTATTGCACCACCCCGCTGGGGGCCTACAGCACCGAGCGCATCGTGCCTGCCGACAAGCTCGTCCGGCTGCCCGCTGCGGTCGACGAACGCAGCGCAGCGGCGCTGATGCTGAAGGGCCTCACGGTGCAGTACCTGTTCCGGCAGACGTTTCCGCTGCAGGCCGGCCAGACGATCCTGTTCCATGCCGCCGCCGGCGGCGTCGGATTGACCGCGTGCCAGTGGGCCCGCGCGCTCGGTGTCACGATGATCGGGACCGTCGGCTCGGAGGCCAAGGCCGCTCTGGCGCGCGAGCATGGATGCGCACATACGATCGTCTACACGCGTGAAAATTTCGTCGAGCGCGTGAAGGAGATCACGGGGGGCAAGGGCGTTCCGGTGGTCTACGACGCCGTAGGCAAGGACACGTTCCCGCAATCGCTGGACTGCCTGATGCCGCGCGGGATGTTCGTGAGCTTCGGCAACTCGTCGGGCCCGATCGCCGCGTTCAATATCGGCATGCTCGCGCAGAAGGGTTCGCTCTATGCGACGCGGCCGACGCTGTTCACCTATGCCGCGGATCGCGCTTCGCTGTCCTCGATGGCCGACGAGATGTTCGCGATGGTCGAGTCGGGCAAGCTGCGGGCCGAAGTCGGCCAGGTCTTCGCGCTCAAGGACGCTGCCGACGCCCACCGCGCGCTGCAGGCGCGCCAGACCACGGGAGCGACGCTGCTCCTGCCGTGATGGGGACGCCGCCCCGCGGCACTGCGACGCGCCCGCGCAGGGCCGGGGTCAGCGCCGCGCGGGCGGGCGGGTCGCGTCGTTGACCAGCGCGCGCGCGGCGTCGATCAGCTCCGAAGCGCAGAGGCCCATCGGGCCCGTCCCTTGCGCGACCAGCGCGTCCGCGGCCGCGCCGTGCAGGCAGACGCCGATGCGCATCGCGGTTGCCGCGGCGATGCCCTGGGCGAGCAGCGCACCCAGGATGCCGGCGAGGACATCGCCCGAGCCCGCCGTCGCGAGCGCCGGGCCGCCGCTCGCGTTGATGTCGAAGCTGCCGTCGGGGCGCGCGACGATGCTGCCGTTGCCCTTCAATACGACCTGGGCACGTAGCGCCGTGGCGAGCGTCACCGCCGATCCGACGCGATCGGCCTGCACCGCCGCAGTGTCGCTCCGCAGGAGGCGGGCAGCCTCCGCGGGGTGCGGCGTCAGCAGTGTCGGCGCCCGGCGCGCTGCGATCGCCTCTCGCAGCGTCTCGTCGACCGCGACGATGTTGAGCGCGTCGGCATCGAGCACCAGCGGCTCGTCGCGTGCGATCGCGCCCGCGGTCAGCGCCATCGCGCGCGAGCAGCGCGAGAGTCCGGGCCCGACGACCCACGCATCTGCGCTGCGCTCGGGCGACTGCGCATCGCGCAACATCAGTTCCGGCGATTGAACATCGACGACCGGCGGATGCTCGGCGACGAAGCAGACGACCACGCGGCCAGCACCCGCGCGCAACGCCGCGCGACCGGCGAGCAGCGGCGCTCCGACCATGCCATCGGCGCCGCCGACGACGCACACGCTCCCATAGCTGCCCTTGTGCGTGGCCCGCCTGCGGCGCGCGAGCACCACCGGCAGGCCGGTCGCAATCCCCGGCCACTCCAGGCGCAGATTCGCCGCCGGGCCGATGTCGGCACCGATGCCGAGCGCCTGCACCGAGATCGCGCCGCAATGATCGGGACCGTCGGCAGTGAGCAGTCCCGGCTTGAGGGCAATGAACGTCGCAGTGGCGCTCGCGACGATCGTCGGCGCCTGGGCGACGCCGGTCGCGGCATCGAGTCCGCTGGGCGCGTCCAGCGCAAGGATCGGGGCGCCGCTCGCGTTCGCCCAGTCGACCCAATTCGCATGGGGGGCCGTCAGCGCACGCGACAGCCCGACGCCGAACAGGCCGTCGACGATGAGTGCGGGCCGCCCGGCCGGGGGGGCCGCGAGCAGTTCCGCGCCGGTCGCGCGCAGGCTCCGGCACGCCGCCGCCGCATCGGCCGGGAGCGCCGCGATGTCGCCGGCCGCGACCACGTGGACGTTGGCGCCGCGCTCGCGCAGCCTTCGCGCGGCGACGTACGCATCGCCGCCATTGTTGCCCGGACCGGCAAGGACGACGACAGGCCCGCGCTCGGATCCGAGCATCGCGGCGGCGATTTCGGCCGCAGCGGCGCCGGCGCGTTCCATCAGCGGCTCGTGGGCGTGGCGCCCTTCGAGGGTGCGAAGCGCCGGAATGGTCAGGATCGGGGACAGGGGCATCGCGTCGAGAATCGCGACCGGGACCCGGGCATCGCCCGGGAGCCGGTGTGCCATGGTACGCCGGCAGCGCCTTGGACAATCGAGTCGCCCCCCCGTAGAATCGACCCGTCGCAGGCCGGCGCATCCCGGGCCGGTAGGACCGACAAGAACATCCAGGGAGTCACCCCAATGAGAAAGCTCGATCTTTCGCTGTTGCTCGCCGCGCTGGCGCTGGTCGCGGCGCCCGTCTTTGCGCAGGACACGGGCACGCTGAAGAAGATCAAGGATACCGGCACGATCACCATCGGCTACCGCGAGGCGTCGATCCCGTTCTCGTATCTAGACGAGAACCAGAAGCCGATCGGGTATGCGATGGACATCTGCTACAAGGTGGTCGACGCGGTGAAGGCGAAGCTGAACATGCCCAACCTCAAGGTCGCGCTCAACGCCGTGACGCCATCGACGCGGATCCCGCTGATGGCGAACGGCACCATCGATCTCGAATGCGGTTCGACGACCAACAACGCCGAGCGCAAGCAGCAGGTCGATTTCGGCATGACCTATTTCGTGATCAAGTATCGCTACGTCGCGAAGAAGGCCGCGCACATGGACACGATCGCCGACATGAAAGGGCAGACGATCGTGTCGACGGCCGGGACCACCGACATCAAGGCGCTGAACGAGCTCAACACTGCCGACAAGATGGGAATGAACATCCTGTCGGCGAACGATCACGCTGCGGCGTTCCTGATGGTCGAGACCGGCCGCGCCAAGGCATTCCTGATGGACGATATCCTGCTCTACGGGCTGGTCGCGAACTCGAAGAATCCCGCCGATTTCCACATCTCCTCGGCGAGCCTCGGCGTCGAGCCGTACAGCCTGATGCTGCGCAAGGACGATCCGGAGTTCAAGAAGGTCGTCGACGACGCGATGGTCA